>NZ_VPEA01000004.1:0-258142 GCF_013417365.1 Acinetobacter sp. YH12252 | reverse complement strand
TGCTAGATGCCAGTTGGACAACACTAAGAACCATGCTCAAGTATAAATGCGAGAACGCAGGGGTATGTTATGAAGAAGTCAATGAAGCCTATACCACCCAAATTTGTTCGTGCTGTGGCTCACGCTCCAGTAGTCCGGAAGGTAGAGCAGGACTTGGAATAAGAGAATGGCAGTGTGTGGAGTGCGGTACGCTCCATGATCGGGATGTAAATTCCGCACTGAATATTCTTGCGCTCGGGCATGAGCGTCTAGCAGTAGGAATCTCCGTCCTTTAGGTCGGGGAGGATGTCAATGATTCATCACGACCTACCTATAAGCAAAACATGATAGATACTTAAAATTTTTTATCTTTGATATTTTTATTAAAATCTAATTTTCCAATCAAAATTACAAAATTATTCGTTTTTACAAATTAAATAAGAATAATTATCCTTTAGCTATCCACACAGAAAACGGTCAAAGCAGCAGAAGGAGTATTCACATGAGCCATATTCAAAAATTTGTCGCCAACAATCAACGCATGTTCAAAAAAACTTTAAGCTACTACATCATGCACATCACCGTGGCGATGGTGGTCGGTTATATAGTCACAGGCAATATTTGGATGGCCATTACCTTAAGTTTGGTCGAACCGACAGTACAAGCTGTTGCGTATTTCATTCACGAGCGGATTTGGGAAAAGAAAGCACAAATGCAAGATTCTAAAATTATCGCTTAATGGTTTTATAGATTCTGCTTGTGAATATTCCATTTCAGTTTGAGATCATCTTGGTTGCAGCCCACGATGATCTTTTTTTATCTCTGCTGTATCTCTACAAGATCATCCCGAATGCATAGTTTAAAAATAAGTAGAATTTGTTTTGATTAATTCTAATTTTTTCTAAATAATAAGCACAGTAATAAAAAATCTTTATGGATGGTGCAAATGAATCTTGCAGCCTTTGAAGCCTTTGTTAAAGTCATGGAAACAGGTTCTATTTCTTTGGCAGCAGATCAGTTATTTATTACCCAACCTGCGGTGACCAAACGTATTCACAGCCTAGAAGACTATTTTGGCGTGAAACTGTTTGAATCAGCAGGTCGTGGAGTGCAAGCCACGCATGCAGCACATTCATTATTACCCAAAGTCAAAAACTGGCTGAATGAACTGGGCGATATTCACCACACCCTCAGTCATGAGCAAGGACAGGTTCAAGGCAAACTGAAAATTGGTACCAGTCATCATATTGGTTTACACCATTTACCCAATCATTTGCGTGAATATGTGCAAGAATTTCCCAACGTCACGCTAGATGTGCATTTTGTCGATTCTGAACAGGCACATGAACAAGTTTTGGCGGGCGATTTAGAACTGGCTTTTCTGACCTTACCGCCTAAATTAGATGAACGTCTGTCTTATGTCACCATTTGGAATGATCCATTGGTGTTTGTGGTTGCGCCTTTTCATCCTCTTGCACATCAGAAAAACCTGCAATTGACCGATTTACTCGCCTACCCAAGTTTGTTGCCTGCCGCGCAAACTTATACCAGTCAAATCACTTTGGCAGAATTTGAAAAGCAAGGCGTCAAACCCAAAGTTACCATGAGCAACAATCCGTTAGAATCAATTCGGATGTTAGTGTCAATTGGTTTGGGATGGTCTGTTTTACCTAAAACGTTGGTCAATCAGGACTTACAACAGTTAGATATTGACTTAGAAATGAACCGTCAATTGGGCATGGTATGGCATCCGGGACGGACGCAATCACGCGCTGTTTTAGAATTGATTGAGATGATGAAACACTAAAAGATTAATGGTTTCTTTTGAATGAAAACACCCTCAAACACGATTGTATTGAGGGTATTTTTTATTGGCTTAATTTAGGCGCAAGTGAAATCTTAACGACTCACCGAATCTTCATGCAAAGATTCATTCAATTGGTCTACCACAATTGCCCATGAACCATCCGATTTCATTTTTTCGACGATAAACTGACGCTGTGCTTCCGTCCAAAATTCTGCCTCGGCAATTGTTGTTTCTGCATTCAATTGATGCGTTTCAATAAATTGCTGAATCGCAGCTTCACTGGCATCCAAACCCAGTTGTTCAAATAAATGTGTCATTCTTGGGCGTACACCACTCATTTTTTCACTCCTGATCATTTTTAATTCTTGTCTTACCTTAGCATGCCTATTCTAAAAATGAATGACATAATCCAACATTGCAATAAATAAAAACAAAAATAAATCAATAAGCTAGTAAAAGCCAGAGTAGCAACACCTCAAAAAAATTCAGACTTAAATTGACCAGTCCTGCACATCCCAACCTTGCTCTTCAGCCAAAGCCTGTAAACGTGCATCAGGATTTACAGCAATGGCGTGATCTGCATATTCCAACAAGAAACGATCATTAATCGAGTCTGAATATGCCCAAGATTCTGTCACTTCACGCCCTGCAAGCCATTGCTCCAAACGCACCAACTTGCCTTGTTGATAACACGCAGTATTAATGACTTTGCCTGTATATTTACCATCGACCACTTCGGCATTGGTGGCAATAATTTCACTAATACCAAACTCACGGAAAATAGGTGCAGTAATAAAGTCAGATGTTGCTGTAATCCCCACCAATTCATGCCCTAATTCTTGATGACGCTGAATAGCTTTAAACCCTTCAGGGCGCATTTGTGGACGAATCACCTTTTGCATAAATAATTCATGCAAATCTGTGAGGTACTGATTGTCGTGCTGGGTTAAAAACTCAAATACAAATTCGTTATATGCAATTGGGTCGAGTTGCCCTGCTTTGTAGTCTTCATAAAACTTGTCGTTCATGGCGCGATGGCGAACAGGATCGACCAAGCCTTCACTTACCAAAAACTCACCCCAAGAATGATCTGAATCAGTATTTAACAAGGTGTGATCGAGATCAAATAGCGCCAATTTCATGAAAATACTCGTAAAAACTGAAATTTAAGAAAAAAATTGTAAATCTATCTCCGCTAGTCGATAGAAATTCGTTAAGATCATAGCAATTTTAACATTATTTACACTTTGCGTTTTCGAGTTGGAGAAAAGAAATCATCATCCCCGAGTGCAAAGTCATAAATTAAACAATATTTAGGTAGCCAAATGATCGACTCAGAAGGTTTCCGACCCAATGTCGGGATCATTTTGGCAAACGAGTTTGGACAAGTTTTATGGGCAAAACGCATTGGTCACAATGCATGGCAATTTCCGCAAGGAGGTATCCAATATGGAGAAACCCCTGAACAGGCACTTTATCGTGAGCTGAGAGAAGAAGTTGGCTTACTGCCCGAACACGTCCAAGTTATCGCGCAAACTAAAGGTTGGCTGCGTTATCGTTTGCCACATCGGTATATACGCACGGATTCGGATCCCGTATGTATTGGTCAAAAACAGAAGTGGTTTTTATTGCAACTGACAGCGTCAGCGCATCATATTCGGCTGAATTTGTCAGATCCACCCGAATTTGATCAATGGCAATGGGTCAGTTACTGGTATCCGCTTGGTCAGGTCGTCAATTTTAAACGTGACGTCTACCGTAAAGCGATGGTGGAGTTGTGCAATCAATTGCCCCTGAAAAAACCTTAAAATTTGCATGAAGATGTAGATTTTTTAGCTTATTGTTATAGGGTCATCTGTGGTGTAAAACTGACCTCAAATCATTGATTGGAATATGGAGTAGCGCGTATGTCGAACATGCAACTGGATACCCTTAGACGCATTGTACAAGAAATCAATGCGTCCACCAGTTTGCATGAATCACTCGATATTATGGTCAATCAGGTCGCAGAAGCCATGCATGTGGATGTCTGCTCTATTTACCTGCTCGATGAACGCAATCAACGCTATTTGCTCATGGCATCAAAGGGTTTAAATCCTGAGGCTGTGGGGCATGTGTCTCTACATACCAGTGAAGGTTTGGTCGGTTTAGTCGGACAACGTGAAGAAATTGTCAACCTAGACGACGCACCTAAACACGAACGCTTCATGTATTTGGCCGAAACAGGCGAGGAAATTTATAATTCTTTCCTTGGCGTGCCTGTCATGTATCGCCGTAAAGTTATGGGCGTTCTTGTGGTGCAAAACAAGGACAAACAAGACTTTTCTGAAGCCGCAGAATCCTTTTTAGTCACACTTTGTGCTCAGCTTTCAGGTGTCATTGCGCATGCGCATGCCGTGGGCAACATTGATGTGTTCCGCAAACCCAACAACCTGCCTGCCTACAAAACCTTTCAGGGCGTATCAGGTTCGGGCGGGATTGCACTGGGTCGTGCGGTAATTCTGTATCCACCTGCAGATTTGGCGGCTGTACCTGATCGTGAAGCTGAAGACATTAGTGAAGAGTTAGAATTACTAGACAACGCACTAGATGCAGTGCGTCAAGAAATTCAGGCACTAGATGACAAAATGCAGGATGCCTTAATGGCAGAAGAACGCGCTTTATTCAGTGTGTTCCTACGCATGTTGGATGAAAATGCCCTGCCTGCAGAAATTAAAGAACTGATTCGTGAAGGTAACTGGGCACAAGGTGCAGTGCGTATTGTAATTGACAATCACATTGCCCTATTTTCGCAAATGGAAGATGACTATTTACGCGAACGTGTTTCTGACCTGAAAGATTTAGGGCGTCGTATTCTCGCCTCTTTACAAGAAGCCGATGCCAGTCACCGTGAACTGACCGATGAAAGTATTTTAATTGGCGAAGAAATTTCCACAGCAGCTTTGGTAGAACTACCTGTCGATAAAATTGCAGCGATTGTTACCACCGAAGGCGCAATGAATTCTCACATGGTCATTGTGGCACGTGCTTTGGGTATTCCAACCGTAGTTGGCGTAACTGAATTGCCCATCAACAGCCTAGACGATGTGGAAATGATTGTAGATGCGCACCAAGGTCGGGTGTTTATCAACCCGCCACGTCGCATGCGGACGCGCTATAAAGAAATTCAAAAAGAAGAAGAACAGATTGCCAAAGACCTCAAGCAATATGAAACCAAAGACGCGATTACCCCTGACGGCGTAGCGGTAAAATTGTATGTCAATACAGGCTTGATGATTGACGTAGTGCGTGGCGTACAACGCGGTGCTAAAGGTGTTGGTTTATATCGTTCTGAAATTCCATTTATGCTACGTGACCGTTTCCCGGGCGAAGAAGAACAGCGTGCTATTTACCGCCAACAGCTCAGTCACTTTGCCAACAAACCTGTGGTGATGCGTACGCTAGATATTGGCGCAGACAAGGACTTGCCGTACTTTTCGATTGAAGAAGAAAACTCAGCCTTGGGTTGGCGCGGGATTCGCTTCACGCTAGATCATCCTGAAATTTTTTCTTCGCAAATTCGTGCCATGCTCAAAGCCAGTATTGGTTTGAATAATCTGCATATTTTGCTGCCAATGATCACCAGTGTCAGCGAGGTTGAAGAAGCCTTGTATTTGCTCGATCGTGACTTGCAAGCAGTGCAGGAAGAAGAACAGGTTAAAATCACCAAACCGAAAATTGGCATTATGGTAGAAGTACCGAGTGTGCTGCTGCAAATTGATGAATTTGCCCCGTTGGTGGATTTTTTCTCGGTAGGATCAAACGATTTAACCCAGTATTTATTGGCAGTGGATCGTAACAATCCGCGTGTGGCCAACGTCTATTCACACTTTCATCCTGCAGTACTGCGCGCCTTAACCCGCTTGGTGAAAGAATGTCATAAATATGACAAGCCTGTGAGCGTTTGTGGCGAAATGGCAGGAGATCCGCTGTCTGCGGTAATTCTGATGGCAATGGGCTTTAATACCCTGTCGATGAGTTCAAGTAATATCTTGCGGGTGCGTAAAGCAATTTGTCATGTACCGATGACCGATGCGCAACATTTATTAGATCAGGCGTTAAAAATGAATAATCCGCTGATGGTGAAAAGTCTGATGGAATATTATTTTAAAACCCATGGCTTGGGCGATATGGTGAAACTAGCGACACGTATCGTATCTCCATAAAACTTAGTTTAAGCCTCAAGCAACACACCATTCACTCCAAAAACAACAAGGGCGATAATCATCGGAATATCGCCCTTGTTTGTGTTTGCTATAGCCTCGTTTGGCATTTTTCTTACGGTCTACAAAAACCTGACTTTTGTTGACCTCGTGCATGTGCTTGGCCACAAAGTTATGCTGAATAAGCTCAGGCTGTTTTTTCTTTGCCATTACGCTGTTCCTTTCGGTTGATCATGGAAATGAGCAGTGTCGCTACTCTTTTAGATGGAGATGTTGAGGGAAAATTCAAGCCAATTGCTTCTGCATAACGTGACTATTCTCTCACCAATGTTCCATATTAAATTGGGAAGCCGATCATACGCTTTTTTGTACATTTTACAAGCGATTTTCACTCAATAGTGCTAAGATAAAAAGAAGGGGAAATAAATTATTGCCGCCACTTTATCAGATTTTTCTGACGGTTATTTTTGAAGGCTATTTTAAAGAACACTCAGCGGCTTTACCCATACAATTATAGCATGAAATTCTAAAAAATTTTATTACTTTGCAAAGACTTAGTAGTTATAAAATCCGCTAGAAAAACTGCAATGATTGGCTAATATGAATATAGAAGATCAGTTTAACAAGACCATTAAAAATAGGAGTCAAATTCATG
The DNA here is from genome assembly GCF_013417365.1 of Acinetobacter sp. YH12252. Taxonomy (NCBI): domain Bacteria; kingdom Pseudomonadati; phylum Pseudomonadota; class Gammaproteobacteria; order Moraxellales; family Moraxellaceae; genus Acinetobacter; species Acinetobacter sp. YH12252. The sequence continues at coordinate 251,499 of NZ_VPEA01000004.1, read as the reverse complement.
ATTTATGAAGTTTCTGGAGATATTTTACTGAGCGAAGCACGTGCGCTTGCTCACGGTGTTGCCCCTAACGATAACTTTGCAACTGGTTTGGCTTTAAGTCTGCGTGAGCACTGGCCTGCGCTATATAAAGACTTCCGCAACTATTGCCATATTTACCATCCTAAAGCGGGTGAGCAATGGACTTGGGTCAATGCCGAAGGTCAACGCATCGTCAACCTGATGACTCAGGAAGCGGCTTATGACAACGGTTCAAAACCAGGTAAAGCATCGACAGAATACGTCAACCGCACTTTGAAAAACTTAAAACAGTTGATTGAAGAAGAGAAAATTGAAAGCTTGGCATTACCGCGTCTTGCAACAGGTGTAGGCGGTTTAGATTGGGAAGATGTACGTCCACTGATCTACAAACACTTGGAAGATTTGGATATTCCAATTTACATCTACACTCTATATCAAAAGGGTGTAAAAGCTGAAGAGCCTGCGAAATAAGTTTCGCTGAAGCAATCAGCTTTGCTACAAGCGAGCGTGATTGATCACGACTCGACTGCAATATACGGTTCAATTCACCCGTTTGGTTTTACCAAGCGGGTGAATTTTTTGTGCAGAATCAAGTAGCAAGGGATGCTATGCTGAAAATGCACGCTGCAAGATGGATGCAACATCGACCTGTTTAGGTTTAAGCATACCCACCACTTGCCCATGCAATGCACTATAACGCGACTGAATAAAACCTTCTGCCACAAAACTTGGCGCATAACGCAACAACAAAACCGCTTGTGCCAAAATCACCAAACGGCTCACCAAAGCACGTGCCATAAATTGTAAATCGTTGCTGTTCGTGGTCTGCAATAACTGCTGCAAACCATCTAATTCACTGCCCAAAATAGGATGAGTAACGGCAGTGCGAGCAAAATCCTGCAATAACACCTGAATCAGCTCAGGTTCTCGCTGCATAGCGCGTAGTACATCCAGACACATGACATTGCCTGAACCTTCCCAAATGGTATTTACAGGTGCTTCTTTGAAAATACGTGCCATGATGCTGTTATCGACATAACCATTGCCACCAAAAACTTCCATCATCTCACCTGTAAGTTCCACCGCGCGTTTGCAAATCCAGAACTTTGCAGCAGGGGTCATTAAACGCTTCCATGCCAAAGACACAGCATCATCGCTTTCATAACAATGTGCCAAATGAAAACTGAGCTGTACCGCAGCTTCAGTTTCCAAAGCCAAATCTGCCAAGACTGCCTGCATTAATGGCTGATTCGCCAAAGTCTGTCCAAATGCTTGACGTTGTCGAGTATAGGCAAGGCATTGCACCAAGGCTTGACGCAGCATGGCACTACTGCCCACAGCACAGGTTAAACGAGTGTAGTTCGCCATTTCAATAATGGTGGGAATACCGCGCCCTGCTTCGCCAATCATGATGCCCCACGCCTGCTGAAATTCGACTTCAGAACTGGAGTTACTCCGATTTCCCACTTTGTCTTTTAAACGCTGTACCTGAATATTATTTTTTCTGCCATCTTCTAACCAACGCGGTACAAAGAAACAAGCCAAACCATCTTGTTCGGTATTGGCGACCACCAAATGTGCATCACACATTGGTGCAGAGAAAAACCATTTATGACCTGTGAGTAAATAGGCTTGCCCACGTCCTGTCGCTGCGACTGGAACGGCGAGCGTTTGGTTGGCCCGCACATCTGAACCACCCTGCTTTTCGGTCATACCCATGCCCAGCCAAATAGATTTCTTTTGTGAAATCGGCACATCACGCGGGTCATATTCATGCGATAACAGTTTCTCACCCATGCTTGCCCACAACTCAGGTTCACGCTGAATGAGCGGAATGCTGCCTAAAGTCATAGAATTTGGGCATAAATTACCGCACTCAACCTGTCCTGCCAAATAAAAACGACTGGCCCAATCGACCCATTTTGCCGTAGATTGCGGTTGCTTAAATGGATGTGCATGCGTGTCAAACTTACGATTCAGCGCCATCCAGTGATGCCACGCAGGATGAAACTCCACTACATCTTTACGACGTCCACGTGCATCGAAGGCATGTAAAATAGGCGTATGCCGATTGGCTAAATCGGCATAGTGATAATATTCTGCCGATGCTGCAATGTGCCCCAATTCACTCAGTCGGGTCTGATCTTGACTGCCATAACGGGTTAAAATTTCTTGTAAAACCGTATCGGTTTCAAATAAGTTATAGTCTTGTAATTCATCAAACTGATTTTGAATTTGATGGGTCATCCATGTCTGCATTGTGTCACTCCTAGATAAACGCGGTGCTATCATTGCATTCAGTATAGAGAAAAATATGCGCTCAGGTGTTCGGCTTTATTTATGAAAAATTCTGAGGTTCAAGTGCGCCGTAAGCCGCGCCAATCAAGGGCTAAACTGACTCAAGAGGCTTTACAAGAAAGTTTTGTTCGGCTTTTGCATGAACGCTCGGCAGCTGAAATTACCATTCGCGAAATTACCGATTTGGCAGGTGTCGGTTTAGGCACTTTTTATGAATACTTTGCCAAGAAAGAAGATTTACTGGCATTGACGATTCACCTGCAAGTCAAACAGCATGCAGAACACTTAAAAAGTTATGCCCAACAGCAACTTGAGTTATCCACAGTTGTTGAAATAAACCGCTATATTGCAACCATCATTCAGTTTCAGCTTCAGCAAATTCAGGCACAACAATGGCTTTGGGCGCAGACTTTTTTACTGGAACGGCAGGTATCACACATTGAAACTTACCAAAAAAGTTACAGCATGATGCTACAGATGTGGCAACAGATTTTCGCACCTGTCATACACAATGCCGAACAACAACTGCGCCTTGCTTTGAATCTGCATCGCATCAGTTATGGTTTTATTTCGCAAAGTTTATTAATCAATCCACATTATCAAGATTGGGATGCCTTGCACACCGATATTTCATTGGCGATTCAACCGTTTTTAGCAGCAGTTTCAGACATTTAGTGCAGCAAAACTGATTATTTAGTTTACAAAGATCTATCGAATACACCAATCATAAACAATAAATTTATCTATTTGTAAAATTATAAAAATCGTTTTACATTAAAATGGTGAGATTTGAAAAGCTTTCATCTACAAAGCCCGATCTGCATGGTATTGTGGTGTTGTAGTTGATTTTTTAAACAAACAAAACGGTTCATGGCCGCTTGTTTTAGAAGCTAAATTTCTAATACAGCCCACCACATGATGATCACAATAATGGAGAACAATGATGAGCCAAGAGATAAAAAAATGCCCTGTAACGCATTTAACCACCGATGCAGGCGCACCTGTTGTAGATAACCAAAATAGTATGACTGCGGGCGCACGTGGCCCACTTCTTGCCCAAGATTTATGGCTCAATGAAAAGTTGGCAAACTTTGTACGTGAAGTAATTCCTGAGCGTCGTATGCATGCCAAAGGTTCAGGTGCGTTTGGTACGTTTACTGTCACGCACGACATCAGCCAATATACCCGTGCCAAAATTTTCTCTGAAGTTGGCAAAAAAACTGAAATGTTTGCTCGTTTCTCTACCGTTGCAGGTGAGCGTGGCGCTGCCGATGCAGAACGTGACATTCGTGGTTTTGCTTTAAAATTCTATACTGAAGAAGGCAACTGGGATTTAGTCGGTAACAACACACCAGTGTTCTTTTTCCGCGACCCACGTCAATTCCCTGACCTGAATAAAGCGGTAAAGCGTGACCCACGCACCAACCTGCGTAATGCGACCAATAACTGGGATTTCTGGACTTTGCTGCCAGAAGCACTGCACCAAGTCACCATTGTGATGTCGGATCGTGGTATTCCTGTGGGTTATCGTCACATGCATGGTTTTGGTAGCCACACCTATAGTTTTATTAATGCCAATAATGAGCGTTTCTGGGTGAAATTCCACTTCCGCACTCAACAAGGCATTCAAAACCTGACCGATGCAGAAGCAGCAGAATTGATTGGTCGTGACCGTGAAAGCAGCCAGACTGACCTTTACAATGCCATTGAACGCGGTGATTTCCCGAAATGGACGCTGTTCGTGCAAATCATGCCTGAACTGGATGCAGAAAAAGTCCCTTATCACCCATTTGACCTCACCAAAGTTTGGCCGAAAGGTGATTATCCACTGATTGAAGTGGGTGAATTTGAACTGAACCGTAACCCTGAAAACTACTTCCAAGATGTTGAACAGGCTGCCTTTGCACCAAGCAACCTTGTACCAGGAATTAGCTACTCGCCAGATCGCATGTTACAAGCGCGTTTGGTCAACTATGCCGATGCTGCACGTTACCGTGTTGGTGTGAACCATACACAAATTCCAGTGAATGCTGCACGCTGCCCTGTGCACTCAAACCGTCGTGATGGTCAGGGTCGTATGGATGGCAACTATGGCAGCTTGCCACACTATGAACCAAACAGCTTCCATCAATGGCAAGAGCAACCACAATACCGCGAACCACCGCTAAAAATTCGTGGCGATGCAGATTTCTGGGATTATCGTGAAGATGATAGCAACTATTTTAGCCAGCCGCGTGCCTTGTTCAATTTAATGAACCCTGAGCAAAAACAAGCACTGTTTGATAACACGGCACGTGCGATGGGTGATGCTTTAGACTTTATTAAGTATCGTCATATTCGTAACTGTTATGCATGTGACCCTGCTTATGGCGAAGGCGTTGCAGCAGCTTTAGGCATGACCGTTGCCGATGCGCAAGCAGCACGTGCCAGTGACCCTGCACTTGGTCAGCCTGGCGTACTGTAATCTTTGTAGTTAAAGATCAAGTCAGTCTAAACAGCAAGACTTTAAACACCAAAACAAAGCCCCTATTTCGATAGGGGCTTTGTGTTCTATATCTATCATTGCCACTTTTCAGTAGCGTGAAAAGTAGCGTGTCACTTTTATTTAAGGTCAAGTTTTTAAAAGATTAAACAATTAATTTCTTACCCTCACGAATACAATAAAACGGATTCATCAGTTTAGAAGAACGCTTCATGGCTTGATGCAAATCTGCCTCAGGCTGATCACGTCCTTCATCAGTCAATTCAAAGGTTCGATAGTGAATTGCCAATGAACATTTGGAATGTAAGTCTTTATGTGCCTGAAAAGCATCTTCAGGATTCATGTGCATATAACGCATTAAATTGCGGGGTTCATAAGCACCAATCGGCAAAAGTGCCACGCGCGGTGGGCCAATGCGGGTTTGGATTTCTTTAAAGTGTGGCGAGTAACCTGTATCGCCCGCAAAGAAGCAATGATCTTGCCCATGCAAAATAGAAAAACCGCCCCATAACGCCATGTTCTGATCACGTGCGCCACGCCCTGAACCATGTTGTGCAGGGGTGTAGACAATTTTCACTTCTTTAAATAAAGCCGATTGCCACCAGTCCATTTCAATCACATGCAAATCAGGCGGCAAATACCAAGCATTGCCCAAACCTGTATAAATAGGCATGGCAAATTGATGATTCAGCCATTTTAAGGTGGCTAAATCCATGTGGTCATAATGGTTATGGCTCAAGAAGACGGCATGAATGGTCGGTAAATCTTCCAGTGCAATCCCTGCAGGACAGGCACGTTTAGGCCCTCGCCCCTGTTTCGGACTGGCATGCTCTGCCCAGACTGGATCGGTTAAAAAGTTATACGGTCCAATTTGAATCAGCACCGTTGCATGCCCCACAAACCAAACTTGCCAATCATCCAAACTGGCGTGTGGACGTAATTGTGGCAAAGCACTTGGCGCTGTAAAAAATTGCTGTGCTTCTTGTTGCGGATTGACATTCCAACTGTTCGATTTGCGTTTTAGCAACCATTTCAATAAATCAGTTTGGCTGCGCCCCTCAGGACACGCAATCGGATTAAAAAACTGCGCTCCATCATAATGATTTGAAGGCAAAAACTGCAGCTTGGGTTTACGCCAAGTATGCGACCAACAGGCTTCCGTTGGCAGTTGAAAATGCTTTTGTTCCACGTTGTTCATGTAAGCCCAATAATATATAGCGCATCTACCATGATGCTTTTTATCCTGATCTGTTCAGAAAAAAACACAGCTTTGGTTCATGTGTTGACTCTATCACGCATAGTAGCGAAATCAAGCAGGCAATTTCCTTTATGTTTTTGTTGTTTTGAGAAAAAAGTCGTATCGACAGCGGGTTAATGATCGGAAATTTATACCTCAGATAAACGAGGCTTTAGAAAAACCTAAACACGGGTATAGCAATGCGGGCTTAGCGTTTAGCAAAATATTGTTCGCGCCATTCTTTCCAGAAATACATCACAATCCCGAACATCACCACGGCAATGCCAATAAACGCATTCATGCTGATGTGTTCATTATTTAAGGTCGCACCTAAAATTAACGCGATGATGGGAGTCATCACATTACTTAAAGATACGGTTGAGGCATTTAAACGACGAATCAGCCAGAAATAACACAGCATGGCGACAATAGACGACATGATCATGGTAAATACAAAACCAATCATGGCTTGGCTGCTTGGCATTTGAGTCGGGAAATGCGACCAAATAAAGGGAATTAATAACAATGACCCTGCCGATGATACCAATAAAGAACCTGTGGCTTGTGACATCGGCTTTAAAGGAGCATTGATTTGTTTGACCCAAAAAATTGAGCTGATATAGGACAGCATACTGATAAACATCAACACCACGCCCCATGGATTCACTTTGCTGTCGGCAGAGTCTGCAAAGACAAAGCTGAGTCCTGCAATCGCAATTGCCATCCCTGTCCACTGTAAGGCAATCAATTTTTGCGTGCGTAAAATCACATGACCAATCAAGCCTGCGATTAAAGGAGAAAAACCAAAAATCAGTGCCATTAAGCCTGAAGTTAAATAATTGGCGGCCAAGTAAATAAATAGCTGTGCACCAATTAAATTCAGACTACCCGCCAAATAGCTTTTCATTGAGGTGTGATCAAAAGGCAGTGGATCGCGCATGAGTTTAAGCACGCACAGCGCAATCACGGAAGCCCCAAAGTAGCGGATAATCAAAACCCACATTGGATGAATTTCCTGCACACTCCAGACAATCGCCAATGGCGTGGTCGCCCAGATGAGTACCAATAAGGCATAAATACTGGCGGTTACCACAACAGGAGATGTATTCGTATTCATCGCTTGCTCAACATAAAATGGACACTTTTCTTCGGCAGATAAAAAACAGACCCAAGTTGCCTCAGGTCTGTTTTTCATCAGTTCAAGCTTACTTCACCAATTTGCGAAGGTCTTGGCTCACATCTAAATATTTGTCTGCTTCAAAAGCAGCTTGTTTAGCAATCAGCTTTTTCAAGTGACGCATATCTTTGGCTGAGTTGACGGTAATTCCGCCGACAATCACGCCATCGGTCACACCAAACAATACGAATGAAGACTCACTGCGTTTGGAAGCATCCATCTCACCACGCACATGCCATTCTGCTGCTGACATATCTCCTACAAATTGGTAGTTAATGTCGAGTTGATCAGTCCAGAACCAAGCGGGATTGGCTACAGGATGTTCAACGCCCATCACATGACGCGCGAATATGCCTGCTTGCAGGTTGGCATTTTCCCAAGTTTCTACACGACGATGATTGCCACATTCACGCAGTTGTGATGCGACATCGCCCGCAGCATAAATGTCTGGGTTTGAGGTTTGACAGTTTTCATTCACATGCACGGCAAAGTCTGCATCTAAGCCTGCTTCAACTGCCAGTTGTGCGTTTGGAATAATCCCAATACCGTAAATCACCGCATCGGCACGTAGTTCTTCGCCACCTTCTAGGGTCACGACAATTTCTTCACCATCTAGCTTGCAATCTGCAATTTGCGTAGACAGACGTACATCAACTCCTGCCAATAACTGCTGTTGCAGTAAAAACTCACTCAAGATGAGTGGTGATGAACGTCCCATCACCATTGGTCCCATTTCAATGACAGTTACCTGACAGTCTTTAAAACGTGCTGAAGATGCCAACTCTAAACCAATCACACCACCACCAATTAAGATGATGCGACGACCCGCTTGTAATACAGGGACTAAGGCTTGCGAGTCTTCAAGATTACGCAACGTGTAAACGTGTTTACCTAAGGCATCAAAATTTGGCAAGCGACGTGCAGCACCGCCTGTGGCAAGTAACAACTTGTCGTAGGCAATAACCTCACCATTTTGCAATTCAACCGTATGTGCTTCGGCATTGATTTTGCTCACGCCATTGCCACGAATAGTGGTCACACCTAGTTCTGCCAATTTTTCTTCCGACAGAATCTCGATTTTGGTTTCTTCAGGACGCAAAATCACGTCTTTAGACAGCGGTGGACGCTCATAAGGCAAATGTGTTTCATCGCCAATTAAGATGATGTTGCCTGCATATTGATTGCCGCGCAGCTCAAGAATGGCGCTCGCCCCTGCCTGACCTGCACCCACAATCACAATTGTTTCTACACTCATGGGCTTAACCTTTTAACTCGGCAGATACGATGCCAAAGCCCGCAATCCACTCACTAATATCTTCATAGCAATGCGTGGTCATTTCATACGCACCCAGTTCATCTAACGCAGCAAAAGCAGCCATCCACGAACGGACTTCCTGACCACCACGACCACCATCACGACGAATTTCAGCTTCGGTCATGGCTTCCATAGCCACAAAGTCTGCCTGTTTGAATTTTTCAAGCAAGGCAATATCCCACTCAGGGCTGAGCGGCACAGCCACAGAGGTATCACCTGCTGCAAGTTTTTGACCGACTGCAATCACTTTAGCCTGACGTGCATGACGTGCTTCAGGACTCGGATTACGACCTGCAATTAAAAATTCTTCAACTTCAGGCGGTACTGAACCCATTTGCGGTGTTGGTGGATCGTGCGACAAACCACCTGTACCTAAAACAAGAACACGTTCATTTTCAAGATTCAACGACTTGATAAATTGACCCACAGCACGCCCCAAAGCAATGGTACGCTTGGTGGTTGGCATCGGCGCTGCAGCGCCATTAATAAACACGGGAATGGTTGGATAACGATCTAGCTGCCCCTCACACAAAAAGTGTAATGGCTGAGTCACCCCATGGTCGGCCTGCATACGATACGAATATGCAACATCTACACCTTCATCCAACACACGGCGCACCATCGCCAAGGCTTTGTCTTCAGGTACATCAATACGGTTGTTGTCTTTGCCGTAGTCCCAGTCACCCGCAGCCGTAGCACGAATACCGACACAGAAACTTGGCATCAAATCGTAAAAGAAACCGTTGAAATGGTCTGGACCAAAGGTAATGATCAGGGTTGGATCGTATGCTTTGACTTCGGCAGAAAGTTGCTCAAAGGCAGCACGAACTTTTTGTTCTTTAGATTGATCTTGCGGTGTTGCAAATTCCATTAAAGGACTGTGCGATGCACAAATGAGTTTAACGGCCATGAAAGACTCCTAAATAAGGAAGGCAGCCCAGAGAAAGGCTGCCGATTCGTCTATTGAATTTAGACTCAATTTTATTCGTCAAAAAAACCTGCACGTGGTTGACGCAAACCACGAATACCCAAACCACATTCTGCATTGATCAGAACGCCAGTCAGCGCACGGTTATTTTGACGCGATGCCAAGAGCACATACGAACCAGTCATGTCTTCTGGCTCAGGCAAGAAATTCAGCGGCATACCGCGTGCAATTTTTTCAGGGTCACGTGCATCAAGTAAGCCTAGGTTTTCCTGACCTAAAGATGCTGCACCCTTAATATTGACATTCATCGCTGAAGGCGCAACGGCATTGACACGTACTTTGGGTGCCAACTCATAAGCCAACTCTTTCATGATGCCAACACCTGCATGTTTCGATGCAGTGTAAACAGGACCACCGCCTGAAGAATACAGCGCAGAATTGGATAAGGTTAAGATGATAGAACCTTCAGATTTCACCAACTCATCCAGTGCTGCTTTTGCCCCCAAGATTAACGCCTTGGTATTGATGCCCATGATTTCATCAAAGGCTTTTTCAAGCTGCTCACCAGAAGTATTGACGATATCTGCGTAGTGATCCCAAATCCCTGCATTGCCAATAAAGCAATCCAGCTTTCCAAAACGCTCCACAGTGGCCTGCACAGCACGGACATTGTCTGCATAGTTGGCAACATCACCAGCGACTGCCACAATTTGATCACCAAAACGCTCTTTTAAGGCATCAACTTTAGATTGTGAGCGCTGTAACACGCCCACATGCGCACCTTCTTCAAGAAAGCGCTCGACCAAAGCCCAACCTAAACCAGAACCGCCACCTGTAATCAGTGCCACTTCGCCTTTTAGCCAACCCATGCTTACTCTCCTGCCATTTCTACATATAACGCGCCGTCTTCAACCACCACAGGGAAAGTTTGAATCGGGTCGGTGGCTGGCAAGCATAAGGCTTGACCAGTCTTTAAACAGAAACGTGCAGAATGTAGTGGACATTCAACCGTGCCATCATCTTCAAGATAACCTTCAGACATTGAGGCATTGCCGTGTGAACAACGGTCATTCATGGCAAAGAACTCACCACCGTTGTTGAATACTGCCAGTGCTTCAATACCGTTCACACCGCAGTCCACTTTTAACGCTTCGCCTTCGTCTAATTCGTCAACTTGGCAAACAAAGATTTTATTCATTAGAAGAATACACTCAGGTTGTGTGAGTTATAGGTTACTTGGTCAAGTACAATCTTACGGTTGAAGATCTGGAAGCCTAAGCCACCTTCAACACGACGGATTTTGTCATGGCGCTTACCACAGTAAATAGTCACGTCTTTCTCTTTTTGAGTACGGTACAACAAGTAAGTTACGTGTACGTCGTATTCACCTTCGACCTCTGTCGCTTCAACAATCACGTTGCTGACCATATGCGTGGTACGTGACGGAGGTTCTTCAGCCCATGCCATACCTGTTTCCAGACGTGCAACACGGCGCTCAAGCAAGTGTTTGTTGTCGTTGAACACCCAAGTTGTAGGTGGTTCAACTGAACGACGACGGTCACGGGTTTGCGCATTTGGTGTGGTACGCAAGGTATAAGAAATATCTTCTGCCATGAGGTCTAACCACTCACGGAATTTCCAGTCGTCCAGCAATTTTGCTTCGCGATACAAGAATTGGCTCACTTCATGTTGAAGTTCTAAACTGATTTGACTCATTTCATTAGCTCCTTCTCGTATTCGTCAGCTGCTTTTTCAACGTCTTCCCATTTTTCATGGATCAGCAAGTCTGCCCAACGGCGGTACATACCACGTGCTGCAGTTTCAGAGAAAATGTAGTTGGTGATTCCTGGAATACCATCTTCACGTACTTTTTCGTTGCCTTTACCCATTTCGACAATGAGCTTGTTTTGACGTGCTTTATAGCCGCGCAATACTTTTTGAATTTCAATCCAGTTTTCAGAGTCATCTTGCTCTAAGAAACCTGCAGGACCGAAAGCACGTGTTGCAGAACGCTCAAATGCTTCTTTCACGTCTTGAGGTGCTTCAGCATCGGCAATACAGAATGCCCATACTTCAGTTTTGTTTGGACCACGTGGATGCCATACGCGCAGTGTTGCAGTACCGTTCAACCAAGACAGTGTTGGGAACATGGTGTTGTGACCAGCCAAACGTAAGGCACGAACTTCACCTAAACGCTCTTTAACTTCGTCATACGTTTCACGGAAATAGTTAGCAACTTCGCCATCTACCCATACGTTTGCATCTGGTTTTTCTGTAAAGAAGAAACCTGAACCGTGACCACGTGAACCGTATTGAAGTGCGTCTTTCGCAGTTTCCCAAACAGGACGAGCGGTTTGTGCAGCACCCAATTGTTTACTGCTGTCATCATCTGGTTTTGCACCAAGTACCTGAATGGCAGAGGCGTGTGAGAACAAAGCGTGATATTGGTCAGAAGCAAACTGTTCTGCAGCAAATTTCCAGTTACAGTCAATTTCCCACTTGTGTACGCCACCAATAATTTCAGTACCACCCGGACGACGGTCAATCACGCCATCTAAGTACCAAGCGATGTCGCCCATATATTCTTCTAGGTCTGGAGTGGTTTCATCCCAGCAACCAAAGATCAAGCCTTTGTAAGACTTCACGCGGTTCACTTCCACCAAGCCCCATTGCTCTTTACAAGCACCTTGTGGATACGCACGTTCTTCTAAAGGAATATCTTTGAGTGAACCATCAATACCGTAAGACCAACCGTGATATGGGCAAGTAAATGCACGGGTATTACCACAGTCTGCAAAGCTCACACGCATAGAACGGTGACGGCACTGGTTTAAAAATGCTTTGATTGAACCGTCTTTTTGACGTGCCACAATAATTGGATCTTCACCCATGTAGGTGTTGAAGAAGTCGCCAGCTTTAGGAATTTGGCTTTCATGACACAGGAACAACCACGTACGGCCGAACACACGTTCAAGTTCTAATTCGTAGATATCTGGATCTGTATAAATAGATGGAGTGATACGTCCATTTTGTGCATCGACCAAAGCGTCGATTTCGCGCACATCAATTTTTCCACTCATGAAAAGCTCTCCTGTGACCAACAACGGCACAAAGTAAATAGACTCAACTTTTGATGGATAATGGTTTTTTAGGGACGTTTAGTGAAATATTTTTTTTGTTTCAATTAATAGTTTTTATAGATTAATCCAACATTATATTTTGCATTTAAATCGTTGCATAATGATGAAACCCTATTTACTTCGCGAATGACACAATAATTCTCACCGAATAGTTGTTTATAGATCATTCTTTTATTAATCTATAATTAGACATATTTTGAATTAATCTTTGGAATGGTTGTATGGAATTACGTCACCTTCGCTACTTCATTACCGTTGCTGAAGAACTCAACTTCAGTAAAGCCGCACTTAAACTTTATACGGCTCAACCTTCGCTGAGTCAGCAAATTAAAGATTTAGAAGAAGATGTCGGCGTTAAGCTACTCAACCGTACCAAACGTAAAGTCGAGCTAACCGAAGAAGGTGCTGTATTTTTAGAACAGGCCCGTCTGACTTTGGCGCAAGCCGACAAAGCGGTTGCCATGGCGCGTCAGGTGTCACAAGCCAAACAGCAAATGCTGCGTATTGGCTTTGTTCCTGTGGCAGAAATGAAAATTTTCCCTTTTGTACTGCCTAATTTACGAGTACAAAACCCAGATTTAAAAATTGAATTGCTGAGCCTAAACAACACTGAGCAAATGAAAATGATTAAAAAAGGTGAACTCGACATCACCTTTACCCGTCACAATATCAACAGTGATGAAATTGAAAGCCAGTTTGTACTGCGTGAACCACTGATTTTTATTTTGCCCAAAGATCATCCGTTAGCAAAATACGAACGCGTTCCTGTCAAAGCATTGAATGGCATTGATTTTATTATTCCTTCGGCAGAGGCTTCTTATAATCTGCATCACTTGATTGTCGATTTTGCCAAACAGCACAACATTGAACTAAACATTGTGCAAAAAGCTGACAACATTTTATTTAATATCAACTCGATTGGTATGAGCTTGGGTTGCACCATTTTACCGGGCTATGTTGCTCCGCTAACCATGGAAAATACCGTCATCCGTCCACTTGATGTAGAACTTCCACATTTAGATTTATACGTCAGCTACGGCAAAAACAGCCATTCCGCTGCGGTACAGAAATTTATGGAACTGCTCACACGTGTGTTCTATTTGGACATCAACCGCGAACAATAATTCTAAAACCACTCGCGTTTTTCAACCTTTCAAAAGTGCTTGCTGCTTGATGCATCAAGCACTTTTTTGTGCATCCTAAATGCTAAAACAAAGCTTTAGACTTAAGTCTAAACTTATTTTTTTAATCTTTTTCTGAACTACTGCTCATTCTTACACTCAAACATTCGCATTTTTGCAGTCTGCTTTTTCCTCGCTTCGCTACCACATTTCCTGCAAATTACAACTTAAGTCTAATAAGTTAAAATAGGCACCCCATCGCTATTTTCTAAAATTAAGCCGATGATAACAGGCAGTAACACCTTTAGATTGCACATCCAGAAAGGATCAAGAATGATAAAAACACCCTTCAGCAGAATGAAAACAGGGATTCAATATCGTCCTTATTTTTTTATCAGTTTTGTGATTACCATTGTGCTGTATGCTATTTTTCAGACCCTCACTGCATGGTCATGGTCAAGCTGTTTATTGATTAGCTGGAATATCGCGATTTCCTGCTATTTGGTTTTAACCATGCGCAGTTTGTGGCACAGCGATCATGCACATATTTTACAACGTGCCCAACAACAAGATGCCAGCAAATGGCTGATTTTATTCTTGGTATTTCTAACCTTAGTGATGTGCTTTATTGCGATCATTGTCGAGGTGAATTTATTTGCACAAAGTGAGTTTGTGCGCATGGGACATTTTATTTTATCCATTACCACTATTTTATGTGCTTGGTTTTTTATGCACACCATTTTTGCGATTCACTATGCGCATGACTATTATTTGGCACTGCAACAGCAGCAAGAAGGTGGTTTGGATTTTCCCAAGACGTCGCATCCAACCTATCCTGACTTTTTATATTTCAGCTATGTGATTGGTACATCTGCACAAACCGCCGATGTCTCGATTAGCTCACAACCCATGCGGGTACTGAACACGCTACATATTATTTTGGCTTATAGCTTTAATACCACTATTTTGGCAATTTGCATTAACTTGGTCGCGAGCTTTATTCAGCACTAAATTGGGTACATAAAACATCCATAAAAAAGGATGGCAAATTGCCATCCTTTTTTACCTCACTGCGCTTAATTTACGCCACGTGCAGTTAAGTAGTTTTTAATCACAGTGTTAAATTCTTCCGCTTTTTCAACCTGTGACCAGTGACCACATTGGCTGAAAATGTGTGCATCGGCATGTGGCACAATATTTAAAATATCCCATGTACGCGATACTGGAATCACCACATCTTGTGTACCGTGAATCAGCAATACAGGCACAGTGATGTCTTTCATTTTGTCAAAGTCGAGTGGGAACTCGAAACGGTCACGGTCACGCGCGCCCACAACATCCATTAAACGGTCTGAAGCATAGTCATTTTTTGCAGAAGCAAAACGGACTTTGACCAACTCATCTGTAATCAAGTCTTTATTTACCACGAACATTGAAAGCGTCTTTTTAATGCCTTCTTCAGTCAATACAGGATTTGCATGCGCTTTGAGGGCTGCAGTCTGTTTTGCACCGCCTGTACCCATTGAGATAATACCAAGAACACGCTCTGGGTAATCCAATGCCAACTGGAATGCCAACCAGCCACCCAACGAGTTACCCACCAACCAAGTTTTTTCAATGCCCAATGCATCTAAAGTACGTACAGCATGATCTACCCATGCACGGATGCCATATTGTGTGCCCGGTGCAACCACAGTTTGACCATAGCCGATGGTATCAATGGCGATACAACGTGCTTGCTCACCAATTTGTGGCAAGTTTAACCACCAGTTTGCAGCAGCCGATACGCCTGTACCTGAACCGTGTAAAAATAGAATAGGTGTACCTTCACCCACTTCATGATAATGCGTTAATTCGCCTTCTGCTGTTTCAATCCATTTATCTTCTAAGCCAAAGAATGGATCTGTTGTATAGTCAGGGATTTGAACAGTGCTCATATATACTCCTCGTACAGTCTTTAGCTTGCGTTTGGCTCTAGGTATAGAATTTGACGTCAAGTGGACTCATTCAACATTACTTTTACAGGCTTATATTACCTGTTCACACGGCATCAACTGATACAAATTTACGATCACAACCTACAAAAAAACGATTAAACAACTCTTTGAATTTTATAAATTTAATAAAATAAAAGTCTTAATTTATATAAGGTATTTATTCAGTAAATATTAAAAAAAAGAGCGACTATAAAAAGCCGCTCTAATTTTTATCTAGCTTTAGAATTTATAAGTGTAAGTCGTGGCGATACGGTGTTCTTCTAAGTCATTCGCAAAGTTAAAATTGGTATCGATGAACATATAATTAAAGCCTAAACCTTTAAGCTTACCTTCTGGCACAACATAGTTCACAATGACGTTATTTTCGTTTTCTTTACCTTCTGGCTTGCCTGCGCCCAGATCGATATTGTCACCGCGGAAATGACGTACTGTCGCTGTTAAACCAGGAACACCCACATCAGCAAAATTATAGGTATAACCCAAACTCCAAGAACGCTCATCTTTACGAATGAAGCTCGCCACAGACCAGTTGTCTAAGTAAGGCTGCGGCACCCACCCGCCCAAGGTCGGGAACATTGGGGCTTTTGTACCGTGCTCACCAAACATTTGTTGATAACCTAACTGTACAGTGTGCATCCCATTGTTGATTTTTGCACCCGCAGACACGGCCTGGCTGTCAATATTGCCATACAGCTTGTCACCCGATTCGCTGTTGTCAAAATAGCGTACATGGGTATCCAGCTTAGTTTTTTCAGCCAAAGTCGTTTTATAGTTTGCAGCGACATAATGTTGTTGATAGATGTTGGTTACATCCGCATACCAATAACTTCCACCTACTTTAGGGGTAAATTGATGATCTACTCCCACAAGATACATGCCATCGTCTGTGCTTAATTTATTCGCTTCAGCAGCAGAAAAATTATTTTGAGGGAACAACGTAAAATCTTGGTATTGGTTATCATAACGTGCATTAATACCGTCTAAATAAGCCAAAGTTAATTTAGTATCTTTTAAATCCTTTGATTCTAACCATGCACCGCTATAAGTCGTTAACAATTGACGCGATGGGTCAAAAAACACCACAGGTGACATTGGTAATAAGTCACCTACTTTTAATTCAGTTTCAGAAAATTTAACTTTTAGAGTTGCACCGACCTTACCAAAATGATCTTTTGACTCTTTACCATCATGCGGCAAAACCCAGTCTGCATTTTTATCACGACCATTGAGTTTTACTGCGTGTTGAACGAGAAGATCAGCACCCACCTGAATTACGCCTAAATCGTGATAACCCGATTTAGCATCCAAGGTGACTGCTTGTGACCATGAACCAAAGTTCCCCGCAGGGTTGTCTTTAATTTGACGATCTAAATAAAAATTCTTAAATTTAAGTTGAACATTGCTGTCGTCAATAAAATCTGCCTGAGTTGCAGTTGTCCCTAAAGTTGCTGTCGCAGCAAAAAGTGCTATCCATAAATTGTGACGATGCATGCGTTTTTCCTATTCATCCAATAAGCGAATCTGGGCATCATGCAAAACTCTTGTCATGAAAAAAATCCGACCACAGTATTAAGCTTTTCTACAAATTCAGCACTTTCTGTATTTAGCAACTTTTTTCCAAGTTTTTTAATTCTTTTTAACGATAAAAAATTAAGTCCTAAATCCTCACCAGATGAATTTTTATTTGAATTCACTGCTTAATTTAGGCGAAAAACATTGTTATTTTTTGCATCATGTGAAGGATTAATCTTTTTTAACTTTAAACCCATGTGTTAGCGTTATTTTCTATAAACCCAACTTATAAGAAAAACATTTTAATCAGCACAAAATTCAGCACATTTTACATCTTTCACAGCATAAAAAAGCACCCCAAACGCATTTGGAGTGCTTAATTCAAGCCTGCTTTATATTAAAAACTTAGGCTTGCATTTCACGTGCTTTAGACATAGTCAATGCCAAGTCTTCAATCATATCTTCCTGACCGCCCACCGTACCGCGACGACCAAGCTCAAGTAGAATTTCACGCGCAGATACTCCATATTTTGCTTCGGCACGTTTTGCGAACAATAGGAACGATGAGTAAACACCTGCATAACCTAAAGTTGCTGCATCACGGTCTGCACGAATTTGATGCGTCATCATTGGAATGATCAAGTCTTCAGCAATATCCTGCACTTTAAACAAGTCCACACCTGTTTCCATTTGCATACGGTTTGCGACCGCTACAAACAATTCAAGTGGTGTATTACCTGCGCCTGCACCTAAACCAGCCGAAGCCAAGTCAACACGGGTTGCACCTGCGGTCACAGCCGATACAGAGTTCGCAACGCCCATGCCCAAGTTATGGTGACCATGGAAACCAATTTCGATGTCTGAGGCGAGGTTGGCACGTAAAATACCTACGCGATCAGTCACATCTTGAGGCAACATATAGCCTGCAGAATCTGTTACATAGATACAGTTTGCACCGTAAGACACCATTTTTTGTGCTTCTTCGAGCAATTTTTCTGGAGAAGCCATGTGCGCCATCATCAAGAAGCCCACAGTGTCCATACCCAGTTTACGTGCTGCAGTAATGTGCTGTTCAGAAACGTCTGCTTCAGTCGAATGTGTCGCCACACGAATGGTTGCCACGCCTACATCATGCGCCATTCTCAAATGATCAACTGTTCCAATACCTGGCAGTAATAGTGCAGAAACTTTTGCCTGTTTCAGGTTTGGAATCACTGCTTTCAGATATTCTTCATCAGTAGCGGCTGCAAAACCATAGTTCACAGAGTTACCGCCTAAGCCGTCACCATGCGTAACTTCGATTAAAGGTACACCTGCATCATCCAAAGCAGTTGCAATGGCAACCATTTGCTCTGGCGTGGTTTGATGGCGCATTGGGTGCATACCATCACGTAAAGTCATATCATTAATAATAATCTTAGACATTTTGGTATTCCTTAAGCTTCAGCAGTTTTGAAAACGTGTTCTGCAAACATTTCTGCAGTACGTGCAGCCGCTGCAGTCATAATGTCTAGGTTACCTGCATATTTAGGCAAGTAATCACCCAAACCTTCAACTTCCAAGAAAATTGAAACACGGTTGCCATCAAAAACAGGGCCGTTTACAAGTTTGTAACCCGGTACATATTTTTGCACTTCTTTGATCATGGCATGCACAGATGCTGTAATCGCTGCCTGATCTGGCTCACCTTCCACTAAGCAGTGAACGGTATCACGCATCATTAAAGGTGGCTCAGCTGGGTTAATGATGATGATGGCTTTACCTTGTTTTGCACCGCCAACTTCTTCAATCGCGCCTGCAGTGGTACGGGTAAATTCATCAATGTTTTTACGTGTACCCGGCCCCACAGATTTAGTTGATACCGTTGCAATAATTTCACCGTATTCCACAGGTTGAACGCGAGAAACTGCAGCCACCATAGGAATTGTTGCCTGACCACCACAAGTCACCATGTTGACGTTTGGCACTTCGCCCGCTTGTAGCAACGCTTCAAGGTTCACTGGCGGTACGCAGAATGGGCCAATTGCCGCAGGCGTTAAGTCAATCATCAACACGCCAAGCTCATTCAGTTTGCGGCTATTTTCTGCATGCACATAAGCAGAAGTTGCATCAAAAGCAATTTTAATATCATCTTCAAGTACGTGAGGAAGAAGACCATCTACACCGTCACTTGTGGTTTTTAAACCCATTTTTGCCGCACGAGCTAGACCTTCAGAGGTTGGGTCAATTCCCACCATCCACACAGGCTCTAACCATTCACTGCGTTGTAATTTATAAAGCAAATCTGTACCAATATTACCTGGACCGATCATTGCACATTTAATCTTTTTCATGCATGTACTCTCTTAGAATCTCGATTTATTCCGCAGCAAACGCAGCTGTCACTGAACCAAAGCCTTCAATTTCGACTTTAAATTCTTCACCTGGCTGTGCAACAACCATAGGACCTAAAGCACCAGTTAAGATGATGTCGCCTTTTAACAATGGACGACCACGGCGCACCATTTCATCGGCTAACCACACGGCAGCGTTTAATGGATTTGCTAAACAAGCTTTACCCACGCCTTGAGAAACTACTTCTTCACCACGGGTCATCACCATTTTGCAGTTCACCAAATCCAGATTTTCTAGCTTGACTGGTTTTGAACCTAGAACGAATGCAGCAGAAGATGCGTTATCGGCCACGGTATCAATCAAACTAATTTTCCAGTTTTCAATACGGCTATCGACCACTTCAATGGCAGGCAAGGCATATTCAGTCGCGCTGATAATATCCGCATACGTGTGTTTTTCTTTGGTTAGATCTTGGTTAATCACCAATGCAATTTCTGCTTCTACTTTTGGCTGAATCAGCAAACCTGCAGGAATCGCTTCACCATCACCATAAGCCATATCGGCAAACAACATGCCAAAGTCAGGCTGATCTACACCCAGTTGTGCTTGAACCACTTTAGAGGTCAAACCAATTTTACGCCCCACCAAACGACGACCTTCTTTTAAGGCACGTTCGGTATTCACTTCTTGAACGGCATAGGCAATATCTACGTCAGCACTTTCACCACCAAGTTCTGGGCGGATTGGCGCAATCGCAGTTTGAGAGAGTTCGGCAGTACGTAATGCTTGCGCAACTGATTCAACAACAGCAGAATTCGACATCAATGTTTCCTTAAACTGCAAAAATTGGGCATATACCCCGAGATGTTGGAAAGGTAATAATAGAAAATAGGGATGATGACCCCGATCTTGTCCATTCTCAGGACAAGCTATCCAGCTCAGAGGTATGTAAACTGATTAAGAATCGGAAAAATGGCGGGTTTATGCCAATACTTATTTTCTTTTTTTCAATAGCTATTAGCTATTAATCTATTTTTATAAAAAGCAAGCAAAACAGTTGTCTGTAGGCTATGACATTATTTTCCGAGTCATTGACTCGGCAATTCGCAGCAATCTTAAAATGTCTTAATCCTAACTTTAGACTAAAAGCTAAGCCTTTTTATGACGCTCCCAAAAGTACATAAAAAAAGAGCAACCTGAAATTTTTCAAGTTACTCTAATTTCAAATTCATCTAAATTGTTTTACTGGGTTTAACTCGCCTGACGTAAACGATATTGCTGCACTAAAAAATCATGCAAACTCGGCACATCATCTGCAATGGTTAAAGGCTGATAACGCTGCAACACCTCTACACTATGCACGCCATAACTCACGCCTACACGCGGCATGGCAATGTTTTGTGCCATTTCCAAATCGTAAGAAGTGTCACCCACCATAATCGCTTGCTCGACCTGCACATCGGTACTGCTCAAAATTTCCTGCAACATTAAAGGATCAGGTTTAGATTTGGTTTCACTTGCAGCACGTGTCGCCACAAACAAATCCTGACTTTGGGTTTGCGCCAACACTCGGTCTAAACCTTTACGGCTTTTGCCTGTTGCCACTGCCAATTTCAATCCCAAACCTGACAACTCATCGAGCATATCTGCCACACCCTCAAACCAAGCATCGGTTTTTGAGTGTTCGACATAGTGTTCTGAATAGCACTGCAAAATCGCTTGATGCAGCTCTGGCACTTCAGGAAATAAACGCTGTGCCACTTCAGGCAAACCCAAACCAATAATACTTTTAGCCGCAGCATCGGTCAGGGGTTGCTGAAATTGTTGTGCTGCGAACTGCAAACTCGCCACAATTTGACCGACGGAATTAAATAAGGTGCCATCCCAATCAAAAATGATGAGTTCTACAGGTTTATTCATATTAGGTTCCTAAATTTGATTCGGCTTTTAAATTCCCTCGCTTTACCTTAACTCAAAAGGATAAACGACCAAGAATCAGCACATATATCACAACAAATATTCGATACGCGAAGGGCGACATGGATGTCGCCGTTTCGCTGTGGCACAGAGATGTTCCATCAGCGAAACAAAAGTTTTTTGTTACTTTTCATCTTTGAAAAGTAAGGCATAGCCTATACACCAAAAATTTAAATTAAAAACTTTAAAATGTGGCAGTGAATTACCCCTGAAAACCTCATCTCCTTTTTGCGAAACAATGTTCCTCATCTTTAAAAAGAAGCAAGCTGCTATCGCACAACAGAGAGTTACAAAAATTAAAACTCAGGTGGCGCCGTCGGCTTATCCGTCTTTTGCGCTCTCAACTGCGCCACCAAACTCTGCATATCTTCAGGTAAAGGCGCTTCAATCACAGGATAGCCTGGAATTTCCAAACGCATGGCATGTAAGCACAAACGACGTGGCGCAGGACCCCGATATTCAGTTTGATGACCATATTTATCATCACCCACCAACGGATGCCCAATGCTTAAACCATGCACACGAATTTGATGGGTACGTCCTGACAACGGCGAAGCATATACCAAGCTTGCATGCATAAAACGCTCAGCCACATTCCACTGGGTTTTAGACTCTTTACCTTCTTTAGACACACGTACACGACGTTCGCCATTCGCCAATTCATAACGATGCAACGGCGCATCAATCAATTGTTGATCCAAACTCACCTGCCCTTTGACAATCGCAGCATAAGTTTTTTGGATTTTATGTTCGCGCAATAAATCTTGCAGGGTTTTTAAGGTACTGCGTTTTTTGGAAATCATCACCAAGCCTGAAGTACCACGGTCAATACGGTGAATCAATTCCAAATATTTTTTACCTGTCGCAGCACGTAAGCCTTCAATCAACCCGTAGGCAACGCCACTGCCGCCATGGACTGCAATGCCCGAAGGTTTATTCACCACCATCAAGCCTTCATCTTCATAAACCACACGGCTCAATAAACCCTGTGCCACCTTGTCTGAAATTGGAGCAGCACTGTCGTCTTTTTGTTCATAGCGAATCGGCGCCACACGAATTTGATCGCCAATATTCAGTTTGGTTTCTGCTTTAATGCGCTTTTTATTGACCCGCACCTGCCCTTCACGAATCAAACGATAGATGCGACTTTTAGGCACCCCTTTTAAACGACTAAACAAAAAATTATCGATGCGTTGACCCGCTTGATGCTCATCCACTTCAAACCAAGTGACACTTTGCCATTGTTGGGTAGAATTCATACAGTTAAGAGACCTAATAAAATACTAAAATTGATTAAAAACTGATCATTTAGGCTATGCTTTACACAAGAAACATAAGCTTAGCCCATAGGCAGATGATGCAAGGTTTGATATAGTCAGCGCACGGAAACCATCGTCAGTGGGTTCACGTTGAATCTTTTCAGGTTTTTCTGAAATAGAGCAATCAACCAACATCCCACTACATACGAGCAGGTCCCAAAAGAATTATGCCGACGCCGAAGGCTTATTATATCGGCAAAAAAGCAAACTGTTGCGTTTAATTGTACCTCAGGTACATAAATCAGTTTGCCTGAAAAAATATGTCGCCAACTCTAGTTGGTTTTTAAACGTAAACTGATACACATCAGATTAGTCGCACCCTGAAAACCACTTCAGGCTAAAGCGTTTGATGTATTGGATCTGCACAATTTGTAAAGATACGACGATAATTCCGTATCAAGACACTCTATCTATGAAAGAAGAGATGATCTTCGAGCAATGTGACAGTGAAAGTTACACACATCCAATACACCGCTCGTCCGCCAGTGAAGCGATCAGGTGACTTTATCCGTTTAAAGGTTAAAGCCGTATTGCCATCATCAATACGTGAATCATACACCGCAGCCCCACACAAAAAGGCCGGTAAAAAAAGCTCAGACCACAATTGGTTTTTTTGAGATCTGAGCAGTTGATCCGTGATGCTTGATGTTCGCTACGTGTCTAGCGATTTTTTGCTGTGTATCACTATTAGGTGTTACACCCATGAAACGTATGTTGATTAATGCAACACATGCCGAAGAAATTCGCGTTGCACTTGTCACTGGTCAGCGTCTTTACGATTTCGATTTAGAAAATCGTACCCGTGAACAAAAAAAATCGAATATCTACAAAGGTCATGTGACCCGTGTAGAACCTTCTTTAGAAGCCGTATTTGTTGAATACGGTGCAGGTCGCCAAGGCTTCCTGTCGATGCGTGAAATCGCAAACTCTTATTACAAAGCCGACCCTCGCCAAACTTCTAATATTCGTGAACTGATCACTGAAGGCACTGAGCTTTTGGTACAGGTAGAAAAAGAAGAACGTGGCAACAAAGGTGCTGCGCTCTCTACCTTCATTTCTTTGGCTGGTCGTTATTTAGTGCTTATGCCAAATAACCCGAAAGGTGGCGGTATCAGTCGTCAAATTTCAGGTTCTGTGCGTGAAGAACTCAAAGAAATGTTGGCATCTTTAAACGTGCCACGCGGCATGAGCGTGATTGTACGTACTGCGGGCATTGGTCGTTCACAAGAAGAATTACAGCTTGATTTACAACACTTGCTTGACCTTTGGGCGCAAATTCAAAACACCGCAAGCTCTGGCCCATCGCCAATGTTGGTACACCAAGAAGCAGGTGTGGTGACACGTGCGATTCGTGACTACTTACGTGATGATGTTGCCGAAATTTTAATTGACTCAGAACAAGCTTATAACGAAGCCTATAACTTCGTAAAAGCCGTGATGCCACGTCAGTTAGACAAGCTAAAAACCTATACTTTAAATGAGCCGCTATTCGCGCATTTTGGTATCGAAAGCCAAATTCAAACAGCTTATGAGCGTGAAGTTAAATTGCCTTCAGGCGGCTCAATTGTCATTGACCAAACTGAAGCATTAGTTTCAATTGACATCAACTCGGCTAAGTCTACCCGTGGTCAAGATGTTGAAGATACTGCGCTTAATACCAACCTTGAAGCTGCCGAAGAAATTGCGCGTCAATTGCGTTTACGCGACATCGGTGGTTTGGTGGTCATCGACTTTATCGACATGACCAAAGACCGCAACCAACGTATGGTTGAAGCCAAACTTCGTGAAGCAACACAAAGTGACCGCGCACGTATTCAATTTGGTCAATTATCACGTTTTGGTTTAATGGAAATGAGCCGTCAGCGCTTACGTCCATCACTTGAAGAAGCGACTGGTTACGTTTGCCCACGCTGTCACGGTACAGGCATGGTACGTGACCTACGCTCTCTTTCACTTTCAATTATGCGTAAAGTGGAAGAAATTGCCCTGCGTGAACGTCATGGTGAAGTTCAAGTCGAAGTACCTGTTGAAATTGCAGCATTCTTACTGAATGAAAAACGTCACAGTCTGGTTTACCTTGAGCAAACTTCAAATGTGCGTGTGACTGTATTACCTCACCCACACTTAGAAACCCCGCATTACGAAATTTCGTATAATCCTGAAGGCTTTGCACGAACCAGCTATGAACGTACTGAAGCAACTCGTTCAAGCGAAAAAGAGTTGGGTTATGAATCTTCTGAATGGCATTTAGAAGAAGCCGATCAATCGCACAGCCACGCTGCTGCACCTGCGGCAGAAAAAACTTCTGCAAGAAAACCACAAGCAGCACAGCAAAATAAAGCATCTGCACAACAGTCTGCACCTGCGGCAGCAACTACAGCAGCCAGCCCATGTGCATGGTTAGAAAATCTGTTTGTGCAAAAACAAGCATCTACCATTGATCAAGCACGTACTGCCAACAACGCTGCAGCAGCCATTGAGCAAATGGTGAATAGCGGTGCCGTGAGCCGTGGTCAGTTTGGTCAAATTACAACTGCTTCTGTGGCCCCTGCTGCAAGCAGTCAAAATGTGTACCTTGCACCATCGACAGTGGCACAAAAAACTGAACGGGACTCTGCAGACAAATCTGCTGAACGTGAAGACAAACCAGCTCCGCGTCACAATAACAAAAAGCCACGTCACAGCAATAACAACAAAAACAAAGAGCAACGTGAGCCGCAAACTCAGCACGACAATCAACAACATCAAGTGCATGAAGAAGTGGTTCAGATGTCGCGTCAGGAGCAACGTCAGGAAGCGCGTGAAAACAAACGCAACTCTCGTCGTCAGCACAACAATGACCAAGCACCACAGCAGCAAGAAGCTCAAAATAACAATGAGCAGCAGCAAAATGCCGTGCCACGTCGTGACCGTCGCAACCAACCTCGTCCAGAACGCCCAAATCGTCACCGCGACCCAAGCGTATTGAATGAGCAAGCAACGACTACGGCAGTGGCTTCTAATCATCCGAAAGTGGAGTTAATTGACGCACCGCGTCAAGAGTTCAATACAACGGCTTTGGTGGTGAATGTCGATCAAGCTCAAACTGAAATTGTGGCATTGAATGCTGCGCCAGTAGCGGCTGAACCAGTGACAGCAGTAGAAGCAACTCTGCTTGAAACGGTTGCTGAACCGACTCAAGCTGTTGCTGTGGTAGAGGCTGCAGCCGTTGTTGCAGAAGAAACAGCTGCACCTGCGGAAGCTCAAGCACAACCGACTGCGCCTGCAAAACGTGCCAGCAATGACCCGCGTCAGCGTCGTCGTCAGCAACGTGAAGGTCAAGCGCAGCAAGTAACTGCACCAAAGTTAACGCCTTCACAGGTGCCAACTTTAGCGCAATACAGCATTGGTAGTCTGATTCGCCACGTCTATGGTGAAGATTGCTCAGTCCTGATTGAACAGTTTGGTTTAATTCCAACGTTCAATCGTGCTTTGCAAAAGTTCACCGATGAATATGCGGCAACGCTTGCAACAGCTGCGCCTGTGGCAGAGAAAAAACCTGTCACACGTGATGTGGAAGTTGCGAAAGCCGCACCAGAAGCAGAACCTGCACCTGTGTTAGATCTGACTCCACCAAAACCTGTGTCAGATAAGCGTGTTGCCAACGATCCGCGTGAGCGTCGTCGTTTAGCCAAACAAGCTGCTGAGCAAGCCTTGGAACAAGCCAAGCAAGCACAGGCAGTAGAAAAAGCTGAAGCAGAAAGCACACCTGCAGCAGAGCCAACGACTGACGTTGTGGCAACTACCGACGCATCTGTAGAAGCAAACTCTACTGCAGAAACGTCTGTAGCGCTAAGCACAGAAGTCGAAGCAACTACAGAAGTAAACCCTGAAGTAGAGGCTACAACTGAAGCTACTCAGCCAGAGTTGAACGCGCAAGACGACCTTGCACAAACTGTCACTGAAACTGCAGCAGCGCAAGAAGAAACTGCCGTTGAAGTGGTCGCACCTGTACAAGTGGAATTAGCAGTAGATGACCCAGTCGAAACTGCTGAATCTGAACAGGACAAAGCAGAAAAAGAGAAAACTGCACGTCCGCGTCGCCCACGTGGTCGTCCACCTAAAAAAGTAACTCCGCCAACTGAGTCTTAATTCGCACTTTTGCAGCGGAATAAAAAAATCCAGTCATTTTAATGACTGGATTTTTTTTGCTACTTTAGAGCAAATGCAGTGGTGACTTAAATTTAAGCAAGTTAATTTGGTGTTAGGTGTTTTTGATTTTTAACAGCTTTTATAAAAACATCAGTCAAAGCTAAAAATTAGGTTGATTGCACTAGGACTAAGGGATTACAAAACAATAAGACGCGATGCTTTGCAGATGCAACGGATGATGACAAAAACAGGATTCTTATGTACCAGATGACAAAAAGCGATTTAATTGGCTTAACGGATGTTGCGGCAAAAATTCCGCAGTTTATGACTAAAGTGCCCCACCTGATCACAGGGTTAAAGCAAGCCTATTTACGCACACCCAATACGCCTGCAGGCTTAGGTCTTGCGTTTGAAAAAGCCGTGCATCGTAACCCGCATGGTTGTGCCTTGATGTTTGAAGATCAGCAGTACAGCTATTTGCAGCTCAACGCATGGGCTAACCAAATTGCACATTACTATTTAAGCATTGGCGCACGCAAAGGTGATGTCATTGCGGTGATGTTGGAAAATCGCCCTGAATTAATTGCCAGTGTCATTGGCTTGGCAAAAATTGGCGTTATCGCGGCTTTGGTCAATACCGCACAAGTCGCCAAAGTTTTGGCGCACAGCATCAATTTAGTCAAACCAATTGCCGTGATTGTGGGGGAAGAATGTCGCCAAGCCATTGCCGATATTCGCCAAGAACTTGAGCTTGCAGAAAATCGTCTGTATTGGTTTGCAGACCAAAATACACGCTTGGATGCAGGTACTGCTCCTGAAGGTTTTCAAAATTTAGCGCAATGCATTGCATCATTCCCAAGCTTTAACCCTGCCACCACACAGTCAGTACAGGGCAAAGATGGGCTGTTTTATATCTATACCTCAGGTACAACAGGCTTACCTAAAGCGGTGATTTTCACCAATAGCCGTTGGACGTTGGCTTATGGTACCTATGGTCATGTCTTGGGTTTAAATCAGGATGATGTGATGTACTGCACTCTGCCGCTGTACCACGCCACAGGCATTGTGGTGTGCTGGTGTGGCGTAATTGCAGGCAGTGCCACCTTTGCCATCCGTAGAAAATACTCCACTTCATGCTTCTGGCAAGATGTACACAAATTCAATGCCTCTGCGATTGGCTATGTGGGCGAATTGTGCCGTTATTTAATGGATGCGCCTGCTTCTGATTTAGAGCGTGGGCATCGTGTGACCAAAATGATTGGCAATGGCATGCGTCCTAATATTTGGAGCAAATTCAAAACACGCTTTGGTGTTCAGGAAATTCTGGAACTGTATGCGTCTAGCGAAGGCAACGTCGGCTTTAGCAATGTGTTTAACTTTGACAACACGGTTGGTTTTTCACCGACACCTTATGCGGTCATTCAGTTTGATAAAGAAAAAAATGAACCCGTACGCGATGCCAAAGGCAAATGCATGAAAGTCAAAAAAGGCGAAGTCGGCTTATTGATTGGAAAAATCACCCGTCGCTCACCGTTTGATGGCTACACCGACCCTGAAAAAAACAAGGCGGTGATGATGCAAAACGTGTTTAAACAAGGCGATGCCTATTTTAACACGGGCGATTTAGTCCGCGACATTGGCTTCCGTCACGCCCAGTTTGTTGATCGTTTAGGTGATACCTTCCGCTGGAAAGGTGAGAACGTATCCACCACAGAAGTAGAAAACATTGTCAGTGACTATGAAAAAATTGCTGAAGCTGTCGTGTATGGCGTTGAAATCCCACATACCAATGGTCGTGCAGGTATGGCTGCGATTACCTTAAACGAAGGCTGCCAGTTAGATGAACAAGACTTGCGTCAAATGCTGGTGGAGTTTAAAAAAGCAATGCCCGCTTATGCAGTACCCGTTTTTTTACGCATTCAAAAGCAAATGCAAACCACAGGTACATTTAAATATCAGAAGAACACCCTGAAAACTCAAGGTTTTGATTTAAAACAGTGTGATGAAAAAATTCTGGTGTTATTGCCAAACCAATCTGCTTATTGCGAGCTGACCCAAGAAATTTACGACAATATTCAACAGTATCAATATCGCTTCTAAGCCACTATGTTGCCTATTTTTTGATTAGATACGACAAATTTGTTGCATTTATAATCAAACATAGGCAACTTTTTTATTTTTTACTTGCGCTCGCTTCATATCTTGCTACAATACGCTCCATCAAACGAAGTGGTGCTTAAAACCCTCTGGTTTTTCTTGCACTTCACAATCAAGCCTGCTTGATTGCTGGTTCAGGGTCGTTAGCTCAGTCGGTAGAGCAGCGGACTTTTAATCCGTTGGTCCCGCGTTCGAATCGCGGACGACCCACCATTTCCTTGATCAACCTTAGATGGGTCGTTAGCTCAGTCGGTAGAGCAGCGGACTTTTAATCCGTTGGTCCCGCGTTCGAATCGCGGACGACCCACCATCTTCTTCAAGGTTGATACTTTAAAAATGATCATCGTCATTTTTACTCCTCTGGGTCGTTAGCTCAGTCGGTAGAGCAGCGGACTTTTAATCCGTTGGTCCCGCGTTCGAATCGCGGACGACCCACCATTCCTTCTAAAAAATCTTTAAATTACCAGTCA
Organism: Acinetobacter sp. YH12252; assembly: GCF_013417365.1. Lineage (NCBI taxonomy): Bacteria > Pseudomonadati > Pseudomonadota > Gammaproteobacteria > Moraxellales > Moraxellaceae > Acinetobacter > Acinetobacter sp. YH12252. Next base: position 221,886 of record NZ_VPEA01000004.1, on the reverse strand, counting down.
TCACAGCACTGTTCTGTGGATCGTGCAGTTTCGTAATTTACTATAGAATTCCCGTATTCTGCCCTGTTTGACTAACACTTTTATCCACTACACCTTGCTCAATTCAGTTGTAGACGATGTGCCATCATTGATAAATCATACTTTACACATCCCAAATAAAAACTTGATGTAAAAAAACAAAAGCCCAAAAGTTTTTCACGAATGGGCTAAGAATTGAATGAGCGAATAATTAACTTGCTCTGATTAAATGATAGTTTTGCGAAGGTAAGGGATTGCTTTTAAAGTATTCACGATTATTTTCTGTTGCAATCGCAATTTTGTTTTTATCCATAATTAAATTATGGTCTTGATCAACATTATAGTAAAAGTTCACCCCAGAGGCGCGTGCCACCACAATTTGATGCGCGTCTTCATCATAGAACCATAAATCTTTGCGGTATTTTTTTTTATTGTCGTAACTGATTTGCCCCGCATTGACAAAAATACGATGCGCTGTCCCATCAGGCAATAAGGTCAGAATATAATCGACTTTTCCACTTTCGCACATAACAAACTTATCTTCACAGCTAATCTGAACGGTATAGCGCCCCACATAAGTCAGAAGATTCTCTGGAATATGATGTTCCGTTGCAGCCATTTGCATGGGTGCGATCGCCTGCCCTGCCACTTCAGTCAGTCTTTTGGTTTCTGCCTGTTCTGTATATTTTTGCACTGCAGCATGCTCAAGTTGTGAATCATCGCATCCAAGCAATGCCACTGCACTCCATATAGAAACTGCGCAAATATTTGATTTAGCCGACACACTATCCCTCATATAGAATGACTAGACTGAATATTCAGTCCTATTCAAACCACCGAATAGGCAGCTCAATGTAAGCCATGCTTTTCCTCAATCCTTTGTGGTCAAGCGCTTACTCTGCCCATTGCTTCTTTAGGATATTTTAGGTGGATGCTGGTTTAAGCAACACCAAAAGTTACATAACTTTACTAATTGCTTTGCCACCGCCCTTTAAAAAACCCAAGTGCATCACCATTTTTATTCTATAGACAGATGATGTGCTGTAAACCTAAACCTCAGCCTGTATTTATTTTGAATTTTAGATCTCTCAAGGAGAATTAGATGGCCAATGTTGGTTTATATCGCTCAAACCGCTCAAATATGATTGCTGGGGTTATGGGTGGTATTGCTGAACGTTTTGGTTGGAACGCAAATTTACTGCGCTTAATTTTTGTGATTGTTTCCGTGATGAGTGCTGCCTTTCCAGGCATTTTGGTGTATTTGGTGTTGTGGTTGGTGATCCCTAAACAAAACCAGTTGAATACAGCAAACTATACTCAGGGCTACACAAGACCTGTACGCACGGTCAATTCTGATCAAGACCGATAAACGGTATTGAAATTTTAAAGACTGACCACATGTAAGATTTATAGGTTTTAATCGTTCGCTGATTCACTCTTAGATATCCCTTATTTACACAGTTTTTTTCTTTTTCGCTACGATTGCTCCCCCAAGCATCGTAGCTTTTTTTTGCCTTTCTACCTGCAATATATTTTAAAAGTCACAGCATTTCAGGATTGAGTCGTGTTGAATACGCATCGACAATACAAGTCAATCAATTGGTCTTTACAGCAAGCTGTTGATTTAAGACGGCAATCATATCGGCACGGCTAATAATCCCCACCAAACGCTGCTGCTCTACCACAGGAATGTAGTTAAAAGAACGCTCGACAAAGTACGGTACAAGGTCTTGAATACTTTGTTGCGGTTGCACCGTGACCACTTGGCGCAACATGATATGTTTTACTTGATGTTTCCAGCTATAAGGTAAATCTGTTGCGTGTTTAAACCATTCCACCACTTCATACAATGCCAAAGTTCCCACCAAATGTTGTTCAGTATCAATGACTGGCAAACTCATTAAATTCATGTGTTTGAATTTTTCTAAAGCACTGTGAATATCCTCATCTTGCTGCAAACTAACCACATCTTTACTCATAATATCGGCACAAGTCAGTGCTTGAGTTTGTCGTTCACTGGCTTTGTGTTGCGCTTCTAAAATGATTTTTTGTAAGTCATATTCACTAATATCTAGCAACTGGGTTTGGGCATCTAAAACATCTTGAATATCTTGCGGCTGAATAGTGGCTTTTTGAGTAGGCGTTGGGTCTTGGGTACGTTGATTCAACTGTGGCGTTTGAGGATAAGGCTTGCCAATCATGCGGTTAAATACAATTGCAATCACCATCAGCAAAACTGAATTAAGCAGCACAGGATAAAAGATGAAGTGATAACCCAGCTCACGCACGGCATCTCCGCCAAGCACTGCGGTAATGGCCACTGCTCCACTCGGTGGATGCAGCGAATCGGTGGTCATCATCAAGAAAATAGATAAAGCCACAGCCACACTAAAGGCTTCGGTTAAATTTGGAATATATAAAGCACAGCTCACGCCCATAATTGCTGCAATACTGTTCCCAACTACAATATTCCACGGCTGCGCCAAAGGACTGGCAGGCACAGCAAACAACAATACCGAAGATGCACCCATTGGCGCGATATACCATGCGTTAATATCGCCCAATACCCACCAACTAATCAGGGAAGATAATGCCAAACCCAATAATGCGCCCAAACCACAAAGTAGGCGTTCTTTTAACGGCAATACTTTAAAATTGGGTTTCAGCGTATTCAGCCAATCAAGTTGTGAATGAAACACGGGCAGGCAATCCAGTGGTGACAATTGGACAAGATTATAAGGCAATCATTTAGTAATGATGTATTTGTTTTATATCTTTCATTTATCAGTGAATTTGTAAAACCCCAAACAACCAACCGCTAGTTGTGCTTTAACCTTTGCCAGCACCCCGCAAAATCCTTATAATTGAGCACAATTTTTCTCTAATTTTAAGTGGATGACCATGAGTCGCGCCATATCGCATATTGATACCTTTCAAGGCTTAATTCTTGCCTTACAAAACTACTGGGCGGAGCAAGGCTGCGTCGTTTTACAACCTTACGATATGGAAATGGGGGCAGGGACATTCCACACTGCAACTTTCCTACGTGCTTTAGGTCCAGAAACATGGAACGCGGCGTATGTACAACCATCTCGCCGCCCTAAAGATGGTCGTTATGGCGAAAACCCGAACCGCTTACAACACTACTATCAATTTCAGGTGGTGCTGAAACCAAACCCAGACAACATCCAACAATTGTATTTAGATTCTTTAAAAGCGATTGGAATTGACCCATTGGTGCATGACATTCGCTTTGTGGAAGATAACTGGGAATCTCCAACACTTGGCGCGTGGGGCCTAGGTTGGGAAGTATGGTTAAACGGTATGGAAGTGACGCAATTCACTTACTTCCAGCAAGTGGGTGGAGTTGAATGCTACCCTGTAACAGGCGAAATCACCTACGGTCTTGAACGTCTGGCAATGTACTTGCAAGGTGTAGACTCAGTTTACGACTTGGTTTGGACTAAAGGACAGTTTGGTACTGTAACGTATGGCGATGTGTTCCATCAAAACGAAGTTGAACAATCGACCTATAACTTTGAATACGCACCTGTAGAAAAAATGTTTGAACTGTTTGACTTCTATGAAGTAGAAGCGAGCCGTTTAATTGCAGCAGAATTACCGCTACCTGCTTATGAGCAAGTGATTAAAGCATCTCACTGCTTTAACCTCTTGGATGCGCGCGGTGCAATTTCTGTGACTGAGCGTCAGCGTTATATTTTACGTGTCCGTACTTTGGCACGTTCTATTGCACAAAGTTATGTGGCTGCACGTGCAAAATTAGGCTTCCCAATGGCTGAACCACATTTACGTGATGAAGTCTTGGCACAATTAAAAGCACAGGTTGAAGCGGAAGCCAAAGCGCAAAATACTGAGGAAAGCAAATAATGTCTAAACATACAGTTTTATTTGAACTCGGTTGCGAAGAACTCCCACCGAAAAGCTTAAAAACCTTACGTGATGCACTACTTGCAGAAACTGAAAAAGGTTTAAAAGATGCAGGCTTGGCTTTTGATGCAATTGAAGCCTATGCAGCACCACGTCGCTTGGCACTTAAAATTGCTAATGTTGATGCCGCACAAGCAGACACACAAAAACGCTTTGACGGCCCTGCTGTTCAAGCTGCTTACGATGCCGAAGGCAAACCAACCAAAGCCCTTGAAGGCTTTATGCGCGGTCAAGGCATTACTGTAGATCAAGTATCTACATTCCAAGCAGGTAAAGTTGAAAAAGTGTGCTACTTAAAAGACGTGAAAGGTCAAAGCCTTGATGCGTTATTGCCACACATTTTACAAACAGCATTGGACAACCTGCCAATTGCAAAACGTATGCGTTCTGCCGCAAGCCGTACTGAATTTGTGCGTCCTGTTAAATGGGTAGTGTTGCTTAAAGACAATACCGTGGTTGAAGCCACGATTCAAGATCATCAGGCAGCTAATGTGACTTACGGTCACCGCTTCCATGCCCCTGAAGCAATCACGCTACAACATGCCAATGACTATTTAGATGCGTTACGTGCGGCTAAAGTCATTGCTTCTTTTGAAGAACGTCAGGCTATTATCGACCAGCAAGTAAAAGCGTTGGCAGATGAAGTCAATGCAATTGCGATTGTGCCTAGCGACCTACGTGATGAAGTGACTGCATTGGTAGAATGGCCTGTTGCACTACGCGCTAGCTTTGAAGAGCGTTTCCTCGCTGTACCACAAGAAGCTTTAATTACCACCATGCAGGACAACCAGAAGTATTTCTGTTTGGTCAATAGCGATAACAAATTACAGCCTTACTTTATTACAGTTTCCAATATTGAGTCGAAAGACCCGACTCAAATTATTGAAGGTAATGAAAAAGTGGTGCGCCCACGTTTGTCCGATGCTGAATTCTTTTTCTTGCAAGACCAAAAGCAACCGCTTGCATCACGCAAAGAAAAATTGGCCAACATGGTTTTCCAAGCGCAATTGGGCACACTTTGGAACAAGTCTGAGCGTATTGCCAAACTGGCTGTTGCTTTAGCGCCAATTACAGGTGCAAATCCGCAAGATGCTGAAAAAGCTGCCTTGCTTGCAAAATGTGACTTAACGTCTGAACTTGTGGGTGAATTCCCCGAGCTTCAAGGGATTGCGGGAACTTATTACGCACGTCTTGAAGGTGAAAATGACGAAGTTGCAGAAGCACTGGGTGAACAATACTTACCTAAATTCGCTGGCGATGTTCTTCCAAAAACTAAAACAGGCACAACCATTGCCCTTGCAGACCGTTTAGACACGCTCACAGGTATTTTTGGTATTGGCCAAGCACCTACAGGTTCTAAAGACCCATTTGCATTGCGTCGTTCTGCCATTGGTATTTTACGCCTTGTGACTGAAAACGGTTTAGATGTTTCAATTGAAGACTTAATTAAGCTGGCTTTGGCTGCTTATGGCGATGTCTTGAAAGATCACGACAAGACTTTGGCAGATGCTGTTGCATTCCTTGAAGGTCGTTACCGTGCTAAATATGAAGACCAAGGCGTTGCGGTAGATGTGATTCAAGCTGTTCAAGCTTTATCACCAAAATCTCCATTAGATTTTGATAAGCGTGTAAATGCAGTCAATCACTTCCGTGCCTTGCCTGAAGCGGCTGCATTGGCGGCTGCAAACAAGCGTGTTGCCAACATTTTAGCCAAAGAAACTGCTCCTGAAGGTGCTGTGATTGAAGCAAACTTGGTGGAAGATGCAGAAAAAGCGCTATTTGCTGAACTTGCAAAAATCACACCTGTGGTTGAGCCATTATTGGCGGCAAAAGATTACACCACTGCACTTTCTCAATTAGCAGCATTACGTGCGCCAGTAGATGCGTTCTTTGATAACGTGATGGTCATGGCTGATGATGCTGAATTGAAAGCCAACCGTTTACGTTTACTGGCACAGTTACGTGGCTTATTTACACGTGTTGCAGATGTAAGTGTGTTGCAGCACTAAAGTCTTAATTGCTTGTAAAATAAAAGAAACCCCGCTATTTTGATAGTGGGGTTTTTTATATAATTATGAAGATGAAACTATCACAACCACAAAAAGTCGCAGAATTTTTAAAAGCACATCCAAATCAAAAATTTACTTCAAGAGATATAGCGGAAGCTATTATCCAATTATTTCCAGAAGATTATGAAGCCAAAAGATTAAATGATCGATTTGAATCTGATGCAGATTTTATACAACAAATTGTTCGTGAAATTAGTAGTAGTGCAAAAACCAATATTCTAAAAGTTTCACCACATATTCATATACGTGATCAACCACGACCAAGACAATTATGGTTTGATCCTAATTCAACCTATGAAGTAGAACATGGCATTGATAATTTAATTATTTCTGAAAATACTAACACTGAAGTTCACTTGCCAATAATTAAATTAGATCACTTATCAGAGCACGATCTTTATCCCATTCTGACTGAGTTCTTAAATTCGGAACTTAATCTATATTGTCTTAGAATTGATGAGAAACGTTCAAAAAACACTCGTGGTCAAAATGGAAATCAGTGGTTACATCCTGATATTGTGGCCATGCAAGCAGTAGATAATCGTTGGAATGATCTAGTTAAAACTTGCGTCAAACATAGCTCTGGGCAAAATGTTCGTCTTTGGTCTTTTGAAGTCAAAAAAGAATTAAATAGTTCAAATGTGCGTAGTAGCTTTTTCCAAGCTGTGAGTAATTCAAGTTGGGCCAATGAAGGTTATTTAGTCGCAACCTCAATATCAACAAGTGAAGTGGAGGAAGAACTTCGGATGCTTTCTGCACTTCATGGTATTGGTGTAATAATTTTAATTCCTGAGAATCCAACCGAAAGTGAAATTTTATTGCCTGCACGACGTAGACAAGAAGTTGACTGGCAATCAATCAATAGAATTCTAAATGAAAACTCAGATTTTAAGAATTTTATAGAATTAGTCTCGATTTACTATCAGACTGGACGTATCCGTTCACAAGATTGGAATCATTAATCGGTAGGCATTTTACTCTAGATTCCCTATACTCAACCTAACAACACTCAACAAGAAAACAAGCTTATGAAACTTAAAACACTCATCTTATCGGGTTTAACTTGCCTTTCTCTTAGTGCGTGTACCTCTGCACCTGTTATTCCGCAGCTCACTGCAGGTGTATTACAAGAAGTTCAAAATATCGAAGTTTACCCAGACACCGTAAACAACAGCGCAAAACTCACTAAATTTATTGATAAATGCGTTATTGAATTTACAGGTACACTCAAGGCAGGGCGCTCAATCGAACAATGGGCATTTAAAGGCAACACCTTAATTTCAGCAGGTTCTGCAACTTTTGCCCAAGACGGTACCAGCACTGCACAGCACTTTGACTTGCACGATGCTACGGTACAAAAAAACTTCATTACCTTACGCAGTCACTTTCATAAAGATGCACTTGCACAATGCAACTAATTTAAAACGAACCTGAATGTATCCTGATGTAGCAAGATTGTGTGACTTTTAACACAAACCCGCCATCTTCAGATATTTCAAATTAAGATAATCATGCAGTGCAGTCCAATACTGCCCTGCTTTAAAACTCTCCAGAGTAACAAGACCCACAAATTATTGTGGGTCTTTCTATTTATGCTCTGCTTATGATCTGCATAAATTGTGCTTAGAAACACCACATGATTCAAACGCATGTTCAATCATCACTCTAAAGACAATTAAACTTGCGAGAAGCAAACAGTATTTGTCATGTATTCCTTATACAATCCTCAACAACATCACTACATAGCGCGTGAAGGTTGTAATTTTAAGATGGGTACTGCCAAGAATCCTCATCTACATTCAAGCTTTCAGTAGCCACCACACTGCGTATTTAAAGAGGCCAACACATGAATAAAATCAGTTTCGGTATTGCCATTGGATTATTGCTCAGCAGTGCTGCTGTATGTGCGCAAAACAGTTCTGAACCTACACAAGACAATCAAAGCCACAAACCGATTCGCCCTTATGCAGACAATCCAAATTTATTACACGTCTGGGCTTATAAAACTCAGGAAGGTGTGATTCAGGCTGCACAAAAAGTGGGTGAAGTCACAGAAAAAGGCATTGAGAAAATTCGTCCATCGGCACATCAGGCTTTAGACAATGCCAAAACTTTGGGCAGTCAGGGTGCAGCGCAAGCCAAGCAAACAGGGCAGCAACTGGCGGGTCAGGTCAATAATAAAATTCAGGAAACCAAAGAAGTGATTACAGGGCAAAGTGATCAAGCCGTACCAATCTATCAAGCGCCATTAAGTACACCATCACAAAATGTAACGCCTGCGCCAACCACTACAACACCACAGACACAGGAAGCACAGACTCAGGCTGCCCCAAGTGACGAATCTGAAGAAGAAATTAAAGTGATTAAACTATAATTTTTTTGATTTATTGGTTGCTTGAAAAGCACAAAAATAACTCAGCGCAAATAAATAAGCCTGCATTTAATCTGCAGGCTTATTCATGTGATAGCGTATCGATTTTTGAATTTGTCGGAATACATAAGCGCCTAATCCCAACAATACCAACAAACTTAAAGCGAAAAATAGATAAGCCTTCGGCTCAGGCGCATCTACAAATAAAGTCGCAGATAAAATGAAACTGGACAGCAAAACAAGCACAGCAGGCATCAACAACTTGGTCATACATACTACCCTTGGAATGATCAACAAAACCATGTTTTAAGATCATCTTAGCCCAATGGCAAAACAATACAAGTGTCTAAAATTTAGACCATCTAAATCATGGATAAAACTTTGCAGCTTACTGTTCCAGTTCTAGGGTAAATTTGGCAGTATCTGGCAAATCTTCCACAAAGTCGTTGCCGCCAAACTCATCACTGCTCAGGTTCAAATCTTTATAGCTCAACACAAAATAGTCGCTATATTTTTTCAATATTAATGGGTGCATGCCTGCAGCAAGTGCATCTTGTTCCTTGCATAGTTTCATGACATGACGATCATTCATACTGATTAAGTAGCGTTCATCATTCAGATAAATTTGCACCAAACCACTGCCCTTTGCATAAATCGGAATCAGGAATTTATGGTTTAAGGCAATTGCATGTGCGGCATAGCTCTCAATTTTTTGGCTGATGATGTTAAACACCAAACCATGACCAAAATGGTCGAGCAAGACATTACGATTTTCATACGGTAACTGAATTTGTAAGCCAAGTTTGTTTAAATCGTGCTGATCGACCTGTTTATTGCTAAGCAAGGAGCGAATCAGGTTTTGTTTCAACTTGGCATCAAAAAAGTTACTGTCTAGCTGTAAGTTATTGTATTTTAAAATACGACCTAAAGACCAGCGATGGTTCGGCAAGACATTTTCAATCACTTTACGATAGTAAAACTTGCTGTTCTTTTTCACCTTGCGAATTTTTTGGTAAAAGAACGGCGCATCAAAAGGATGGGTTAAAAAGTCATTCAGTAATTCAGAGTTGGCTAAAATCGCAATTGCATCATGCCCTGTAAATGGCAAATGTAAGGTATGTAAATGCGGAATTAAAGGCTGAATTTTTAAATAATGCCCACGATCTTCAGCATAATATTGGTCATAGACCACAATATATTCACGCTGTGCCGATACATCTTGCGCTTGAATGCGCATATTGGCATTTAAGTCTGCATGATAAAACATGTTATAGCGTGGGTCATGAATATCTTCAGGGGCAATTGAATATTGCGGCACCAAAGCCACAATGCGGTTTAAATCCAGCAAATTGGAATATTTAATTGCCGCATAGCCACCCATTGAGCCGCCATAGCCCACGCGAATTTTAAACGGAGCAATCAGGTCTTGAATGGCTGCCAACATGGCACGCATAGAAGCTTCAGGAAACCATGATTTTTCCTTAGGCATGACCCCAATCACATTAAAATGAAACTTTTCCAGTGATTTTTCGGCATTAATAGACGTTCCTTTGGCCCGTGTAATTAAATCGCCAAAAGAAAAAATCAGCTCCTGAGATGAGCCTTTCATGAAAATAGCGCGGATATGTCCGTCTTCAAAAATTATGTGTTTATCCATTCCCACACCGGCGCCAAGGCGCTGAATTAAACCGTTACTTTAAACTTGAATACCCTGTACGCAAGTCCAAAAGTGAATATGTTATTTTATAGATGCACAGCAGATTAAAAATCGCAAAATATGACACAATCTCTACATCCTGCCGCACAACAAGGTTTTGCTTTAGGGGCAAACCTATATCAACAAGTTCGTCCCAGTTACCCGCAAGAAGTCGATGTTTTCCTGCAAGATCAGCTCCAAGTTCCACTTAATAGCAATATTGTAGACTTGGGTTCTGGCACAGGAAAGTTCCTGCCACATTTGCTCAAACTGACAACTCAGCTTATAGCGGTAGATCCGATTGCCAGCATGTTAGCCGAATTAGAACAACTTTACCCACAAGTTAAGACAATTCAAGCACGAAGTGAGCAATTACCACTGCACGATCAATGTGCAGATTTGGTGAGCTGTGCGCAATCTTTTCATTGGTTTGCCAATCTGCAAAGTTTAAAGGAAATTCACCGAATCTTAAAACCGCAAGGTCATTTGCTGTTAATTTGGAATCAACGTGATATTTCAGTCAATTGGGTCAATGCACTGGCAAAGATGATTTTGCCTTTTGAGGGCGATACACCGCGTTTTCACAATCAGGACTGGCGTCAGGTATTTGCCGATACAGATTTATTCCAACTTACTCACGAGCAGAAATTTCATCACACGCATGTTGGTACAGTTGAACAAGTCGTGTCTAAGCGTTTGCTTTCGACCAGTTTCATTGCTGCAATGCCAACTGAACAGCAACAACAACTCAAAACACAATTTGAACAATTAGTATTAGAATATACGAATAAGCATGTGCAAGATGAAATTGAATTTCCCTATTGCACACATTTGTATGTCTATCAAAAAGTTGAATGAGAGGGAGCAAATAAATGCAAATAACCTTTAAACACGCGATTGCTCCCTTAACAATTTTTTTGGCGTTCTCCCTCAGCGCTTGCGAGCGCAGCAAAGTAGAACATGCAGACAAACTCAGCCCTGAAGATCAAATCATGCAAACTCAGGTCGAGCAAGCCGCGATTCAGCCCTTTGAAATGACTGCGGATGACCCGCATGATATTCAATTGCTGATGGATTATGAACAACGCCATGACCAAATGAGCAATGATTTGGAAGATGAGTTAGAACGCTTGCATGAAAGCCAACAACTCGATGCTGCATTTGCACAAAATCGCCTGCAGGACAACATTCAATCTGCCTTGAGTATGCTCAAAGAACTGGATTTAAAGACACCGCAAGGGCGTTATATTCAAGGCCTAATGAGTCATTATTGGGAACAGCAAGCGCAATATCTAGCAACTCAAAATACAACTTCTGCACCTTATCCTGTCAGTAAAGAACAACGTCAGCAAGGCTTAGCAGACTTGCTACAGGCGCAGCAACAACTAGAACATTGGCGTGGGCAATATCCACAACTTGATGAATAACGTGTTTTACGGACGCTGCTGTAAATACTGATGCACTCCTTCAGCGGCAGCGCGTCCTGTAGCAAAACAGGCTGTCAGCAAATAGCCGCCCGTTGGCGCATCCCAATCCAGCATTTCACCACAGAGAAAAACGTGTGGATTGGAATTTAACTGCAATTGTGCAGATAAAACCTCACGTTTGACTCCGCCCGCACAGCTAATTGCTTCTTCAATAGGACGAAAACCCTTTAAAGGCACCGTTAAATTTTTAATCTGCTGCGCCAATTGCATAGGTTGTTGCCAAAGTGTTTTATCCACTAGTTCACGTACAATCGCAGCCTTTGCGGCATCTAGCCGCGCCTTGCGCCATACATTGCTTAACGACTGTTTTTTAGAAGGTTGTAACTTTTGACTGAGTTGCTCAATGCTTAAATCGGGCAATAAATCTAAATATAACTGCATTGGTCGCTGTGCTTGCTGTAACTGTCGCAACGCACGCCCCTGCTTATAAATCAAGCCACTTTCCAGACCATAATGGCTAATCACAATATCGCCCATGCTCGGCTCAGTACCTTCCACCCATGCCTGCACACGTTTTAAAGGCTGCCCCAATACAGGCTGCATATAGCTCGACCAGTGACATTCCACCCCAGCATTGCTGGCCTGAAAAGGCTGAATTTCATTGGCAGACAACCAACGCTGCCATGCACCATCGCTACCCAGTTTTGACCAAGATACCGCACCGCATGCCATTACAATTGCAGCAAACTGCTGCTGCTCAGTCTGTGCCGTAGTTAAATTTAAAATACTGAGTTGATTGTGTTTTAAATCACACACCTGATGTCGATAATGAAATTGCACACTTGCATCGGCTAAACGCTTTAACCAAGCACGCAGTAAAGGGGCTGCTTTCATTTCTTGTGGAAAAATCCGCCCCGATGAACCTACATAAGATTCAATCCCTAAACCCTGCATCCAGTTTTGAATCCACGTGGCATCCCATTGCTGAATCCATGGCGCCAACCATTCCGCCTGATCATAACGCTGAATAAATTGTGCAACTGGTTCGGCATGTGAAATATTTAGACCCGTTTTGCCTGCCATCAAAAATTTACGTGCTGCTGAAGGTTTTTGCTCATAGACATGCACCTCATAGGCATACTGACTCAGCACTTCGGCAGCCATTAAGCCTGCAGGGCCTGCACCAATAATTGCAATGCGCTGTTTCATGCCTGTTTACTCGGCAACTGAGCTTGAGTCTGCGGAAGATTTTGTTTCAACTGTTTCAGCAGGCATTAAAACTGGCTGCTGTCCCTGTAAAGGCTGAAAATCATCAAAACGAGTTTGATAGCCTGCTGGCTTAGTGATACGCAATTCCTGACAACGCTCACCACGGGCTAAATATTTAATTTCAAAATGGGTACGTGCCGAATCTACAGGTACATCTTGCTGAATAAACGGCAGTTTCCACACCTCAATCAACTGCTGCTGTGCTTCTGCAATATATTCAGGAATATTACTGACCAAAGTGATGCTGCCGCCTGTTTGTAGACGTGACAGTAAAAACTCAAAAAATGGCATATTCAACCAACGCTGCGTCGCGTTATGCGGTTCTGGGTTCGGATATAAAATAAAGAATTGCTCAACTTGAGCAGGAAATAAAGCATGCACAATCCATGGAATGGCATCGGCATGCACAATCTGTAAGTTCTGCTGACCTTCAAGCTGATGCTGTTTTTGCATCGCCAAAAATTTTTCACGGGTGCGCTCAATTGCAATCAACTTGTGCTCAGGATGCTGCCCGCTAAACAATAGGGCGTGTTTACCTTTTCCGGCCCCAATTTCCACACAAACCGATTCATTGGCAATGGCTTGAAAATCACGAGGGGCATGCATACGCTGTGCTTGAAATTGACGAATTGGCATAATCAGATCAAACTTACAAAATTCGGCACAAGTCTATCAAGTCAGGTGCTATTTGCCTAATCCAATCCTGCATTTTTCATTTGGAGTTGATCATGCCACGCACTTTTCCTTGCCCTCGTTGTGGTGAACCTTCGCAATGGGAAAACAATCCATTTCGTCCTTTTTGTTCTGAGCGTTGCAAGCTCATTGATTTAGGCGCATGGGCAAATGACGAGTATCGCTTACCCACCCAAGATGCTCCGCAAGCAGAAAACTCTGAGGAATAAGCAATAAATTTCCACGCCAAATATTGCCTAAAACTACACACAGTTTCATGGAATTTTTCACATTTTTAGAAAAATTATTCAAAATTTAGTTGTTCTATAATTGCTTTCAGCAGAATTAGCACAGGTTATACTTTGCACTATTCGTGACTCCGTCACTGCACATAACAATAAAGAAAGCAAAAAATAACCTAGGAACATTTCACCATGGAAATCATGTTAAAAGGAATTGTAATGCTGTGTATTTTACTCGCCACCAGCAGTTTAGGCTTTGGACTGTACGCGCATGATTTACTCATGCTGTGCATAGGCATCTTACTGACAATTTTCACAATGCTGTTTGCAATTGAAAGCAAACAAATGCTGAATAATCCCTTTCGCAAATAAAAAAGTCAGCGACTGCTGACTTTTTCTTAAAGCATAAATACACACTGCTTTTAACCTGCTTGCCCCGCCACAAAAGGGTTGTTCTGTTTTTCAAATCCAATGGTACTGATGGGACCATGCCCCGAAATAAACTGAGTGTCATCGGGCAAACTAAAACACTCGCGCTGAATTGAATCTAATAATTGTTGATGATTCCCACGTGGAAAATCGGTGCGTCCAATCGAGCCTTTAAATAGCACATCGCCTGTCCACAAGACGCCATATTTTGCATTATAAAACATCACATGGCCTGGGGTATGCCCTGGTGCATAACGCACTTCAAAGCTTTCTTGACCCAATTGCAGCACTTCACCACCCTCTAACCACTGTGTAACCGTGACTTGTTCAGGGATAGGAAAACCATAACGTGCAGACACTTCTTGCAGTTGATCTAACCAAAAAGCATCTTCTTTCTGTGGACCAATCACAGGAACATTCCAGTAATGTTGCAACGCACCAACAGCCCCCGCATGGTCTAAATGTCCATGAGTGAGCCACAAAGCTTTCACCGTTAAACCCAACGCTTCAACTTCGGCTTTCAGCTTTTCAGGCTCACCGCCTGCATCAATCAAAATTGCTTCTTTGCTTTCTGCATCCCACACAATCGAGCAGTTTTGCTGAAAAGCGGTGACGGGAACAATTTTGACTTGCAACATGGTGGCGAACCTCAAAAATTAATGGCTTAGGTTAAGCTTTACAGCATCAAGATTAGCTTGAAGTAAATGTTTGAGCAAATCCAAATGATCGGCACGGGTATTCAGTGCAGGAATATAGGCATATTCTTTGCCACCTGCTTGTAAAAACAATTCTGCGTTTTGAATTGCCAATTCTTCTAGCGTTTCCAAACAATCTGCAGAAAAAGCAGGACTCATAATTTGCACCGACTTCACGCCCTGCTGTCCCCATTCTTCAAGTAAGACATCGGTATAGGGTTTGACCCATTCTTGTTTGCCAAAACGTGACTGGAAGCTAATTGCCCACTGATCATCATTTAAATTTAAAGCATCGGCAAGCAATTTGGCCGTGATCCGACAACGCTCTGCATACGGATCACCCTTATCGGCATACGGCTGTGGAATGCCATGAAACGACATCAATAATTTTTCTGCCACACCATGCTCGGCTTGAAATTCACGCACACTTTGCGCCAACGCCTGAATGTATAAAGGATGCTGATAATAATCACGAATGATGGATAAGCCCGGCAAATTACGCTGCTGTGGCACCCATTTGGCAACGGCATCATATAAAGGTGCAGTCGAAGTTGCCGAATATTGTGGAAATAAAGGGAACAAAATCACGTGATCTTGAGGATTTTGACTCAAAGCTGCCAAAGCCTGTTGAATACCCGGATTGCCATAGGTCATTACCGGTAGAATATTCAATTCAAACTCAGGATATAGCGGCAATAACTGCTGTTTTAAAGCATCAACCTGTTGCAACAAAATTTCCCGCATCGGTGAATCTTGCTGCCAGACCATGGCATAAGCATGTGCAACACGCTTAGGACGAAATGGCAAAATGAATAAGTTCAAAATGATTTGCCAAATCGGTTTTGGAATTTCAATCACGCGCTGATCAGACAAAAACTGCTTTAAAAAACGGCGAACCGCTGCTGCAGTCGGTTCATCAGGCGTACCTAAATTGGCTAAAAGAACGGTTACTTTGGGTTTTGCTGTAGACAACATCCAGCCCTCGTGTCTGATGATTGAGCCCGACTACTTTAACAGTTTTTTCACTCTGTATTGAGAGATTAATACGGTGTTTTAAATGAATAAACCCGATCGGTATCTAGCAAATTGCTCTCTAAAAGTTTTTGCGCTTTTGCCGTGGTTTGCCACAACATCCGCTGACGATCATCACGCCCCGCCTGCACAATCCAGTCATTTTGACGCATTTGCATTTTAATCTGATGCAAGGCCCGAATATTGATTTGGGCACGTGCAACTGCATGCGCACGTGGCATGATCCGACGTGCATCCTCCAAACCAGTTTCATTCAAATATTCATTCATGCGTTTCGAAAAATATTCTTCAGGGGTTGGATGAATAAAAGTATTGCCTAAAATTGCCAACAACTGCGCCCAACTTAAACTTCGCTCAACTTTCAGCTCTCTAAAGTTACCATCCTGATAGGCATGCATGCGATATTCAAAACGATATGATTCATTCATCGACACTTTAGATACGCTTAGAAACGGGTCTGCTTCGCGCTGTCCCACATCGGTTTCCAGCTGACGTAACTTACTTTTTAAACGTTCAATTTCATCATGCAAAGCTTGTGTATTTTGCGGGCGCACCCAACCAGAAGTCGGATAACGCTCTAGCATTTGCGACATATTAAAGCGGACAGCAAGCTCTAAATCACGCAGAGTGCGGTAGCTAAACACCTGATCGACTTCTTGTTGTAATAATTTACGGAACTCTTTGAATTTTTCACGCAATTCAGGTTTTTCATCATGTAAAGATGAATCACGTGAATCTGGGTCTTCGTGCATAAATACAATGATCGGCTTTTGCTTGGTGACTGCATAAATATACTCTAAATGCATATACCCCACGCCCGACACCGATTGCTCACCGTACTGGCTGCCCAATAGAATCACCACATAATCACAATCATCAATTTGACGGCGTGCAAATGCAGTGCTGAGTGGGGTACGTTGTTCTAAACCCCACGAAAAAAAACCCATTCCCACCAATGTTTGTGCCAAGATCACTCGTTCTGGCTGCATATCTGCCCCAGACGTCGAGATAAAGACCTGATAGCGCTTATCGAGCATTGGTTTCCCCTCTCCTATTGCCATTACAAGTCGGTCACCGTCTACTTGTAATGCCTTTCCCCAATCATAAAAAAATTATCTTAAAGTCAGTCCACAGTACTCACATTTGCGATACTCCAAGAAATATTGCCTGGAATAAGATGCTGCAACACGGGCTTTAATTGTTCTGCATTGTTCCCGCTGACATAACACGCAATTTGTAAAGTATCTGCCAAACTTTGTTCAAATAATAACTCATTTTTAATTAAAATGCGGGAAGTTTGACGCGCAACGGCAATTCCTGAGTCAATTAATGTCAGTTTCTGACCAAAAATGGACTCAATCGCAGGTTTTAGGAAAGGATAATGGGTACAACCGAGCACCAAATAGTCCGCGCCCTGATCGACCACAGGTTGCAAACTCTGCTGTAAGGAACTTAAACATGCCTCACTCATTTGCGCCCCTTGCTCAACAAAAGGCACTAAATCTAGATTGGTGACATTCAAGACTTGCACTTGAGCAGGAATCGCAAAACGCTGCATCACATCTTTAATAAGTTGTCCGCGAAAAGTCGCAGGCGTCGCAAGTACAGCCACAGTTTTGCTTTGGCTATTTAATACGGCAGGCTTTAAAGCAGGCACTAAACCAATAATGGGAAAATCTTCGCCGTAATGATCGCGCAGATAATCTAGACTAAAAGCAGAAGCAGTATTACACGCCACGACCGCAACTTTACAACCTTGTCGATATAACCATTCGATTGCAGCTGCAGTGAGTTCTCGAATATTTTGATCATCACGTGGGCCATACGGCACATGTGCAGTATCGGCATAATAAAGGATGCGCTCATTGGGCAAATATTCTGCAATTTCAATGGCAACTGACAAGCCTCCTATGCCCGAATCAAAAATACCAATTGGCGCACTGGCTTGTGCTTTTGGCATGGCTTGATTTAAGGGAGAAACAGGATGAATGGCTGTCATAGCAAGAGATTCAGCAATACAAAATGGGATGAATAAAGCTTAAACCTCAGCTGCTTAAATGCAAGTGCAAATCACCACTTTTCAACGATAAAATCGTTTCGCCCTGCGCATTTTCACTCAGCTCGCCCAATTCCACCAAATGTAAAAAAGCCGCACGCTGAATCAGGGCATTAATACCAAAACGCACATGCACATAAGGACGCAGCTCACCTGCATATTCACGCATAAAAATAGGATGCTCGGCATCAACAATCACAATATCCTGATGTGTAGTGATAAGTTGAATATAATTTTGCTGTCCGATTTCGACCACATCAACCTGATTGATGAACAAAGGCTCATCTTCTACCTGGATTTCAATTTGTTCCACTGGGGTTTTTAAATAAAACTTGCCCTGCTCTTTCCATAACACACTAGAAAACAGATCAACCAATGCCTGACGTTTGATCAATTGACCTTCGTGCCACCATTCTCCATTGGCTTTGACCAGCAAATCCATTGCTCCACAATGCTTTGGATGCCATTGCTCCAAAGGAGGGATTGATCTTTTGTGACCTGACTGTCCAGTTTTTATATATTGTGCAATGTGCATTAAATTTTTATTATCAGCCGTAGCTACATTTTCTGTCGGTTTGATTGAATTATCGTCATGCTTCATGCTGCAGTACCTTACTGACGGAAAAATAATACGATTCAGCCAATTGGCTAAGACTCGGTTTAAAACTATACTAGCTCACAATACTTACCCATACTGTAAAAGACACGATTAAATTTGTGTCTGGCAACTAAAAATACTCATGGCAGCACCGTTGCTTGATGCGGTTGCCACCTTCAATTATATGAGGAGTCCTACATGGAACACATCGAACGTGAATCGATGGAGTTTGACGTAGTCATCGTAGGCGCAGGCCCTGCGGGTCTTTCTGCTGCGATCAAAATTCGTCAACTTGCAATTGAAAACAATTTAAATGATCTGTCCGTTTGTGTGGTCGAAAAAGGCTCTGAAGTTGGTGCGCATATCCTTTCGGGTGCAATTCTTGAGCCTCGCGCCATCAACGAGTTATTTCCTAACTGGAAAGAAGAAGGTGCGCCTTTAAATGTGCCTGTGACTGAAGATAAAACTTTCTTCTTGATGTCACCTGAAAAAGCTCAGCAAGCACCGCATTGGATGGTGCCTAAAACCATGCATAACGATGGTAACTACGTGATCTCGTTAGGCAACGTGGTGCGTTGGTTAGGTCAAAAAGCCGAAGAATTAGAAGTTTCTATTTTCCCTGGCTTTGCGGCATCTGAAATTCTTTACCATGCCGATGGTACGGTTAAAGGCATCCAAACTGGTGACATGGGCATTGGTAAAGATGGCGAGCCAACGCATAACTTCACACCGGGTTATGAACTACATGCCAAATACACCATTTTCGCAGAAGGCTGTCGTGGTCATTTAGGTAAGCGTTTAATCCAGCAATTCAATTTGGATAAAGATGCCGATCCGCAACACTACGGGATTGGTATTAAAGAACTTTGGGAAATTGACCCTGCAAAACACAAACCAGGTTTAGTCATGCACGGTGCAGGCTGGCCATTAAGTGAAACAGGTTCTTCAGGCGGTTGGTGGTTATACCACGCAGAAAACAACCAAGTGACTTTGGGTATGATTGTGGACTTGTCGTATACCAACCCACACATGTATCCATTTATGGAAATGCAGCGCTGGAAAACTCACCCTCTAATTAAACAGTATCTAGAAGGCGGCAAGCGTATTTCTTATGGTGCACGTGCTGTGACCAAAGGTGGCTTTAACTCATTGCCAAAATTCACCTTCCCAGGTGGTTCTTTAATTGGTGATGATGCAGGCTTCTTAAACTTTGCCAAAATCAAAGGCTCTCATACCGCCATGAAGTCTGGCATGCTTTGCGGTGAAGCAGTATTTGAAGCGATTGCTGCAGGTGTCGCAAAAGGCGGTGACTTGGCGATTGCTCGCGTAACTGAAGGCGAAGATTTCTTTGTGAAAGAGCTAACGGCTTACACTGAAAAATTCAACAACAGCTGGCTGAAAGAAGAACTTTATAGCGCACGTAACTTTGGCCCTGCAATGCATAAGTTTGGTCAATGGATGGGTGGTGCGTTTAACTTTATCGACCAGAACGTGTTTAAAGTACCATTTACTTTGCATGATTTAGTGCCTGATTTCAGCGCACTCAAAACTGTAGATGCAACCAGCTTTAAACCGAACTATCCAAAACCAGATGGCAAGCTGACTTTTGACCGTTTATCTTCAGTGTTCGTATCGAATACCGTACATGAAGAAAATCAGCCAGCACACTTAAAGTTGACAGATACCTCTATTCCAGTGAACGTAAACTTACCTAAATGGGATGAGCCTGCACAGCGCTACTGCCCTGCGGGTGTTTATGAAATCATGGAAAATGATGATGGTTCAAAACGCTTCCAGATTAACGCAGCCAACTGTGTTCACTGTAAGACTTGTGACATTAAAGACCCATCACAGAACATCACTTGGGTAACACCTGAAGGTGGCGGTGGTCCGAATTACCCGAATATGTAATTGCGAATCGCAATTGAGAAACCCAAAAGCAGTGCCTCGGCACTGCTTTTTTATACACAGTTTACAAAATTACCAAGGTCTCATAATCCCTTACATTTTTCAGGTATTTCTCTATTCAAAAGCAGGCGATTGAATAACTTTCCTTGTTATGCTGTTTTTGCTTATTTTTTATCTTTTCTATTTTTAGTTTTTTATTTCGTTTTTTTCAGACTTGAACAACCGAAAATGTTGTTTTGTCAGCTTTTATACAATGCTATTCGGCATTTTATGCAGCACTTAGCACGGTAGCAAAATGTTGTAGATGCTGACTAAAACTGACTTGAGTGGAGTATAAAGCAGTACTTTGAGTTTTATCTTGCTCAAGCATTTGGTTGTTCTTCTTATTTTCATTAGAAGAGGAATTCCAACATGCTTAATTTAACAGACACCCTCAACCAACTTAAAAATGTGCAGGCACAACCTGCAGTCAGCTTATTTCTACCCACACATCGTACCTTTCCAGACAATCAGCAAGATGTGATTGCTCTTAAAAACCAACTTAAACAACTCGAAGAACGCCTGTTGGCAGACTATGACAAACGTCTGGTGGCACAAATTTTAGAACAGATTCATCATCAAACCAAAGATTTGAATCCCAACTACCATTTAGACAGTCTGGCTATTTTTGCCACAGCCGACAGTGCACAAGTACTGCGTCTGCCATTCCCTACCCAAGAACGTATTGTGATTGATCAACAATTTTCAGTGCGTGATTTTATTCGTGAGCTATCTTATGCAGTGCAATACTATGTGGTAGTGATCAGTCGTGAAGTTGGACGTCTGATTAAGGCCTCCAATGATCGTGTAATCCATGAGTTTTCTGTAGATGACAGCGACTTGAATGAACGACTGCCACATGGTGCATTTCCTGTTCAAAATGATAACTTATATAGCACCAGCGGTGCAGAACGTGCCACAGCCGCCAATGAAGACCGTTTACTCAAAGAGTTTTTAAACCGTGTCGATAAAAATGTGCAAACTGTACGTGCCAGTGAGCCATTGGGCTTGGTCATTGTGGGTGATCGACGCAATATCAGTTTTTATGAATCTATTTGCGACCAACCCAATGCCATTATTTTCAGTGTAGATAACGTCACTCAGCTAGAACAAGGCAGCGCACAACACATTATTGACAGTATTCAGACCGAGCTAAAAAGCCATCAACAACAATTGCATCAGCAACATGCGCAGCAACTGGATGAACTCTATGCCAGTGACCGTGTTGTGACCGATCTGCAGCAAATTTATCAGGCAGTGTTGCAAAATAATGTCGATACTTTATATGTTCAACAAGGCTACATGCAGACAGGTTGGGTCGATACCGACCAGCAACGAATTTATCTAGATCAAGCGCACGCACCTGACAGCGCACAAGCCACAGACGATGTGATCAACCATATTATTGATGCAGCACAGCAACACGCTGCCAATATCGTATTTATTCCTGCCGATTATTTACAGTCCAAAGCACCACTGACTTTAATGAGTCGCTATGCGGTCTAAAACTCAGTCCATTTGACTGTGATCTAAAAAACAGCCATGCAGATTTATCTACATGGCTGTTTCAATCAAGATTCAAACTTCTCATTCATACGCAAATCTACGCTTTTTCATGACTTTCTCATGAATAAAACGATCAATTAGAATCGAGTCGTTACCGCCAACTGTACCCGATGACTGTCGCTATGTGATCGCCCGCTATATTCATAATTCAAATTGAGAAAACTATGTTGTCCAAAGTGAAGTTGTGAACCTAAGGCAGCATGATATTGACCTTGATCGGCATGCCATGCATCAAACTTCAGTTTCTCCGCTGTGCCTACATAATGGGTATCTAAATATGCTTTTTCCTGAATCGGTTGGCTGTAATACAAGCTGCCTTGCAATTGCCATGCTGGATTCAACTGGTAATTGGCTTGCAAACCTGCACCAAAATTCCAGCGCTGCATCACCAAATCATCTAAGCTGTTGACACCATCCTGCTGAGTTTGTTCGGCATGAACATAATGTTGGAACGAAGCGTCTAAATACGGTTGAATCTGCATTTTTTGACTGAGTGGATAGCTATAATCTAGACGCAAACCTGCGGCATACATTTGTCCATCAAACTGTATTTTTTGTGCTTGAGCATGACCACGCTGCGCGTCAACATCCACCTGCATGCCTTTTAACCATGCCGCGACACTTAAATCACGATTAAGCTGCTGTGCTGTCCCCATAGTTAGTGCATAGGCTTTGCTCTGACTGCTATTTTTTGAGCCTGTTTGTACGGCATCATCTAAGTTCAGTTGACTGAAATCGGCCTGCGCTGCCAAGGTCATCCCTGCCAGTTTTGTTGCCACACCAACACCTTGATGATGACTACGGCGCTCACTATTTAAGCCGACATAATCCATATCATAACTTTGGTAATCACCCGAAAACCAAAGCTGTTTGGGTTGTGCGGTTGCCAAACGCTGTGCAAACTGACGTTCTTGCTTGCTGCTTTCTTCTGCGACATTCAAAACGGTATTGGCATAAAAACTTGGATCAAGTTGATGAAACAGTTGATTCAATGCCTGCGTAGAAACTGTACTTTCAGCAGCATTGCTATAACGTATAGTTTGAGCAAAATTGTTAAATAAGCGATTGGCAAAAACTTTTTCAGCATCTTCCAGCGTTTCTAACTGTTGTTTCTGATCAAGACTTGCTAAAACTACATCTAAATTACGGGCAACCTGAGTACGTCCTTCAAGTTCAGCAGCAAGAGCCGCCACCGTTTCAGTCGATTTACGCTTTGCCGTAATCACCACATCGGTATTGATTGTATCTGCCGCACGTACAGGCTCGCCCGTTGCATTCAGTTCAGGACGATAACTAACTTGTGTCAACTCAAATAATGGATTGCTTGAGCGATAAGCATCGAACTCACGCTGTACGCCTTGTTGCGCACGTAATACGGTAGTTTGTGAACCTTGTGCAGTAATAAGTGGCTGATCAAGTGGCACTTCATCAAACAGGTTCAAAGTCCCTGCCAAATTGGCGGTTCCCGTTACCGTCAGCAAATTGCCAAAACGTGCTTTAAAACCCGCATGTTGCTGCTGATCTGCAGCAATCTGCATCGAATAGTTGCCTGTGATGGTTAAATTGCCTTCCTTTCAAGAAATGCACTGCCTGTTTCGACTTCTAAAGTGTTTTGTGAGGGTTCAAGTTCTTGAATCGTACTACCCATCTCAACTTCAGATGTATCTTGTGGTACTTCAATATCTTGAATTGCACTATCGACCAAAACGGTGTCGGTTAAAGCAGGCTCTACTGCAGGTGGAGCTACCACATCGACAGGTTGCTCTGCTTCTGACGGAGGTGATTCAAGTGTAGGTATCGTATCAGGCTGATTGACATCATTATTTTCTAAAACGGTAGCATCATCGCTAGGTACAGCATCATTGCTGTCTAAAAGTGAATCTTCAGTTGGTGATGTATTGCCATGATCTGTACTGCCACCACTCAAACCACCACCATTGGATGATACATCGCCATGATCTAGCTCTAAATTCACAGGAGGTTGATCGGTAATGGGGGCAGATGGTGCGACAGGTTGCTCTACTCCGCTGCCAATGCCTTCATTTGTAGTCGGTTGATCTTCTTGGCTGACATTTTCTGCCCCCAACACATCAGTGACTTGAACCGTGCTTGACTGAGAGCCTGAACCCGATGAACAGCCTGAGATACTCATGGCCAATAAACACGCCACACTCAGTGGCTTTAAAGAAAAGTTTTGCTTTTTATCTAAAATCATACCGTACTCAATCAAAATGATGATAACGCAAGATTTATTGATGATTGATCACGTAAAAAATTAAGCAGATTTTGCTCAGTCTAAATGGCATATTTTTTTAAGATAAAGACAATCAGTTAAGCCCCCCAAAATTATTTTTCTTAACTTGACTACTTTAATGCGACAGCTTAATCAGCTTTTTCAGCCTTATAAAACATAAACACTGCCATATAACATTCAAACCAAGCAAAACCCCAAATCTGCTTAATTTTATCCCCAAATGTTCTGCAATCGAACTCAATAAACTGATCGCATTATAGGCTAATTTTTCCATATATTAAAAAATATTTAAAATAATTTTGTTAAAAATCAATAATTAAACAATAGACTAAACTCACACTCTAAAAATTATTTCTTATACAACACACAGAGCTTTGTTAGATTTTGCACAAGCACACAACTTGCCCTATAAATGCAGAAAAGTTGAAAAGTCCCTTAAAAAATGTGTAGCAGATAACGCAACTCGTGGATCGTTTCGCCATTTTTTAACTCAAACTGTGAAGCAGGTTGGATTGATGCAAAATTGATGAAAAATTAAAAATAAAGTTGAACGTCATGGCTAAAAACACAAAAGGCATATTTCAACTTGCATGAATTGCAAATGAAATATGCCTATATGGATCACATGACTATTTTATCGTGTTTAAATTATAGTGTTCTAAAAGTGCTGAGGCTAATTTTTGCCTATTAGCCTTTTTTCACCAAATAATGAAATTCTTTATTGCCTTGCTCATCTAAGCGTTCTTCTTGCAATAACAACTCATGCCCCAAATGCATGCAAAATTTTGGAATATCCCAAGACGTCGAATTGTCAGTTGCAAACACTTCAACCACATCGCCAGACTTAGATTTGCGAATGGCTTGATGCAGCATCATCACAGGTTCAGGGCAACGCAAACCGCGGGTATTCAGTTGAATACTAGGTGTGACAGGAAGTTCAGACATGCACAGACTCGATATTAAAACATCGGGCTAGTTTAGCATAAAGCGCAGCCTTGTTTTATGTGTTCCCGCTACGCACAGCAACACATCTCGTGACGTAATTGCCGTCATTTTCTCCCAAGATTAGCAATAGACAACTGTATTTTCTAAGGTATGATTAAGCTAAGTTTTTTAGATATAAAGAGTCTTTAGGAAAGATCATGCACGAGGAATCAGGCCCATCGTGGGGTATGCGTGGCCTAAGAAAATGGTTAGGCACTGCACCAGAAACCCGCGATGAATTGCTAAAATTAGTACAAGATTCACGTCGTTTTTTAGAACCCGATACGGTGGCAATGCTCGAAGGTGTTCTGGATTTACCTGCCACCAAAATCCGTGAAGTCATGACCCCACGTACCGCCATGATTAGCTTACAAGAAGATGATGAGCTACTCGACATTTTGCATGTACTGGTCGAATCGGCACATTCACGTTTTCCTGTGTTCTCATCTGACCAACCCGACAACGTGGTGGGGATTTTATTGGCAAAAGATTTATTGCCTTTACTGACCGAACAAAGAACCAAAGTCGATATTCGCGCCTTAATGCGTCAGCCGTTATTTGTGCCTGAAAGTGCTCGTTCAGACCAAGTATTGCGTATGCTCAAAAACACCCAAACCCATATTGCAGTGGTGATTGATGAGTATGGCACCACTTCGGGCTTGGTTACTTTAGAAGATATTTTAGAAGAAATTGTCGGTGAAATTGAAGATGAACACGACAATATTGACGAAGAAGCAGAATACATCATCCCCGATCACGACCCAAAAACGGCAAATACTTGGTTAGTACAAGCACTTACACCAATCGAACATTTTAATAATGTTTTAGATGCAGATTTTTCTGACGATGAAGTAGAAACTGTGGGCGGTTTATTGCTTCAGGAAATTGGTTTGGTGAGTGATTTGCAAGGACAAGTGATTGTGATTGGCAACTGGGAATTTACCATTCTTGAAGCAGATGCCCGCACTATTCATCTGATTCGAGCCGTACGTCAATGAGGACTTTTTTTTCCAAGCTGTCTAATCCTGCAGAACATCAACAACTGCCCTTAATTTATCCATTAATCATTGCCCTATTGGCAGGTGCAGTGTTTAGTTTGGCACTTGCTCCCTATCATTACTGGTGGATTGCCTTACTTTCACCTGCTTTGCTGTATGCGACTTTAAGCAAACGCACCCCGAAACAGGCCTTTTTGATTGGTTGGTCTTACGGGATTGGGTTGTGGTTTGTCGGAGCATTTTGGCTCTATACATCCATTCACGTCTATGGCGACACCAATGCCTTTTTAAGCGTGCTGATGATTGTCATTATGGCGCTGTTGATGGGTTTGTTTACTGCCGCACAAACGTGGTTATATCGTCGGTTTTTCCCTGAAACACCACTGACTTTTGCACCGCTATGGGTATTTTTTGAATGGGCGAAAACTTGGGTCTTTACAGGTTTTCCATGGCTGTTTGCAGGTTATGCCTTCACCGAACGCTTTTTGGATAGCTATGCACCGTTGTTTGGTATTTTCGGGGTGTCTTTTGTGGTCATCTTGCTGGCCTGTGCGTTGGTTGAAGTCCTTAAAAAGCGTATCTTCTGGCTGATTCCATCGGCAATTTTACTTTTGGGTGCATGGGGTGCAGCACAACTCAGTTTTGTAACTGCAAAATCTGAAAAGCCACTCTCGGTTTCTCTGATTCAAGGCAACATTCCTCAAGACTTAAAGTGGCTAACCGAATACCAAATTAAGACCTTGGAAATTTATACCCGCTTGACCCGAACTGAATGGGGACGCGACATTATTGTTTGGCCTGAATCATCCATTCCAATGTTCCAGACCGATATTGAACCGTTTTTGGATGCCATGAAAACACAGGCTGAAAAAACGGGCAGTTCGTGGGTGACAGGTATTCCGTATTGGGACTTGCCTGAATCACAAGTGCAGCAACATCCAATGTATTACAACAGCATTATGGCAACGGGAGATGCGGCTGAAGGCTTGTATAAAAAGCAGCGTCTGGTGCCTTTTGGTGAATATATTCCGCTTTCAGGCTTACTGAGTTGGGTACTACCTGCGATGCAAAATGACCCATCCATGAGTGGTTTTTCACGTGGAGCGTCTGAGCAAAAACCGCTTGCAATTAAACAGCATCATTTGGGGGCAGCCATTTGTTATGAGGTGGCTTATCCGAACCTGACCCGCCGCAATGCTAGCCAAAGTGACTTTTTGGTAACAGTATCCAATGATGCTTGGTTTACGGGTACTGCAGGGCCATTGCAACATTTACAAATGGTACAAATGCGCGCCAAAGAAAATGGACGCTGGTTTGTTCGTGCCACCAATACAGGTGTGACCGCATTTATTGACCATCATGGGCATATTGTCAAACAAGCGCCAATGGATCAGGAATTTGTGCTGCGTGGTGATCTGCCTGCCATGCAAGGTCAAACACTGTATACCCAACTCAGCGATTGGCCTGTGCTGATTTTCTCATTGCTGTTGTTAATTATGGGGTGGATTTATCGACCACGTCAGGTGGATGTGTCGTTTAAATCACGTCGTTAATAGTACTGTTCAATAGCGGCTAGAAATAACCATTCATAAAAAAACCGAGCATTAAGCGCTCGGTTTTTTTGGAGTTCACTGAATCAATATATAGACTCAACTCATCTTCTATTAAGGCTGATAATAAATGTCGGCATCGGTACCTTCACCACCCTGCTGACCATCTGCACCAAAAGAATATAAATCAAATGGGCGACCTTCTGAACCCGGAATCACATATTGGATGTCATTATCCCAACTGTCTTTCGGATAGCCCCCTTTCACATAACCGCCTGGCAACCAGTTTTTAGCCGAAGCAGGCTGATTCACCAAGGCGTCTAAACCACCGTCTTGCAT
The DNA here is from genome assembly GCF_013417365.1 of Acinetobacter sp. YH12252. NCBI lineage: Bacteria > Pseudomonadati > Pseudomonadota > Gammaproteobacteria > Moraxellales > Moraxellaceae > Acinetobacter > Acinetobacter sp. YH12252. Next base: position 193,726 of record NZ_VPEA01000004.1, on the reverse strand, counting down.
TGAAGGATATTTTTGATTATCGAGTTTGTATTGATCGAGTGCGCCAGCCACACCTTTTAAAGTAATAACCGTAGTATCTACTTTGGCTTTTTCACCACGTCCCATTACGTTCGGTACGATTAAAGCCGCCAACACACCTAAAATTACAATCACCACCATGACTTCAATCAGGGTAAAACCAGACTGTTTACTCGGTTGCTTCTGTTTCATTCAATCTCTCTCATTTATTTATATCAATTCGACATTTATTTTAGATTCTGTTTGAAGAACGATGCTTCAAAACGATTTAAATCATATTGTTCATATTCACAATTGGCAGCATTACCGCAATCACAATCACCAGTACAATACTCGCCATCAGTACCAACATCAACGGTTCTAATAATGCCAACAGGGTAGAAATCAGTGTGGTCACTTCACGGTCTTGCATGTCTGAAGCACGTGACAGCATACGGTCTAACTCGCCCGAGGCTTCACCACTTTTGATCATTTGTACCATCATCGGTGGGAAATAACCACTGCGCTCTAATTGCGTCGCCAAGTTACCACCTTCAGTGACTTTTTCTGCCGCCAAATTGACCGCATCACGAATGACCCAGTTGTTACTGACCGCAGCACCAATATTTAGCGCATCCACCAAAGGCACACCCGACTGAGTCAAAATAGACAAGGTACTGGCAAAACGCGCGGCATTAATCCCACGTGATAATTTTGCAAATAACGGCAACTTTAAGGTTAAACGGTCAAAGGCATAATGCCCTGCGGTGGTGCGTAAAAAACGCACCAACAACAATACCCCCACCACAGAAGCCACCAGTAAAAACGGCCATGCAACACGAATAAAATCACTGGCTTTCATTAATGCCACGGTGATCCACGGCAAGGCATCTTTGCTCTGATCAAAGGTTTTAACAATATCGGGTACGACATAAGTCATTAAACCCATCACAATCGCAAAAGACATCAGCATTAAAATGATGGGATAAATCATCGCCCCTTGAATTTTTTTCTGCATGGCAAAGCGGTTTTCGGTGTAATCTGCCAATTGTTCCAGAATTAAATCCAAATGCCCCGAACGCTCGCCTGCGGCAATGGTGGCAATATATAAGTCTGGAAAACGCCCCGATTGTTGTAAAGCATTGGCCAGTGAATAACCTTCCAAAACTTTGGAACGCACCGACATCAGCAAATTTTGCACATGGGCTTTTTCACTTTGTTTACCCACAGCGCGAACGGCTTCTTCCAAAGGAATCGCAGCAGCCACCAAAACCGATAACTGACGGGTCAGCAAAGCCAAATCATAGGCGGTGATTTTTTTCTGAAACCATTGTTTGCCACTGTGTTTATCTTTTTGTTCAACGGTATCGACACTGACAGGAATCCATTCTTTGTCACGTAATTGCTGACGGATTTGTCGTGCAGAATCACCCTCTAAAACACCTTTTTGCTGCTTCCCTGAAGCGTCAATGGCAGTAAATTGATATGCTGGCATTGTAATGCTCTAATTTTCCAAAATTTCTTGCAACGCAGTTGCGTCTGACCACTAAAATCATTCATATTCTTAGATATAAATTCTGTGCTCACTCTAACACATGCCAAAGTCGAGCACGAAGCCATTTTTCACAGGACGATACGACTTTTTCTATGCCAGATTCCACTTTAGACCCACAGCCTGTTTATCGTATTCGAGTGGCTGTACCCGTATATCTTTACGACTGCTTCGATTATATGCTCAGTGCAGCACAATATCAGCAAGCAGAAGTGGGCGCGCGGGTCTTGGTTTCTTTTGGTCGGCAAAACTTGGTCGGAATTATTGTCGAAAAACTGGCACTCGACACCCCAATTGATCCACGTTTTAAACTCAAAGCCATTAGCGAACTGTTAGATGAGCAAGCGATTTTAGACCCTAAAGTTTTAACTTTGTTGACATGGTCGGCACAATATTATCAATTCCCGATTGGTGAAGTGATGCAAAGTGCCTTACCTAGCTTATTGCGCCAAGCCAAACCCTATAATTTATTGGCACGTACTTGGAAATTGTTGGATGCACATGCCGAAGCTAAAATTACACGCTCAGAAAAACAACAAGAAGCCTATAAAATTTTAAAGCTGCATCCTTCGGGAACTTCTGAAAATATTTTAAATTTGGCAGGCATTGAAACAGCAACCCTAAAAGCCTTGGCGAATAAAGAAATTTGCGCATGTGTTTTGGAAGCCCAAGATTTTAGCCCAATGCCAGTGACTTTGGCGCAAATGCCTTTAACCCCTAATCCAGATCAGAAAAAAGCCATCGACAGCGTACTTAAAGTACGGCAGCAATATAAGGCATTTTTACTGGATGGTTTAACGGGTAGCGGTAAAACTGAAGTGTACTTACACATCATGCATGAGGTACTAAAACAGGGCAAACAAGTGTTGGTGTTAGTACCTGAAATTGGTCTAACGCCACAAACCATTAGCCGTTTCCAATCGCGTTTTCACTGCCACATCGCCCTCTTACATTCAGGTTTAAATGATTCCAAGCGTTTGCAGGCGTGGCAAGCCGCACAAACGGGCAAAGCCTCGATTATTTTAGGTACACGTTCTGCGATTTATACCCCATTGCCAAATTTAGGCTTGATTATTTTAGATGAAGAACACGACCTGTCTTTTAAACAGCAGGAAGGTTTTCGCTACCATGCCCGTGATGTTGCGCTCTATCGTGCCCATCTGGAAAATTGCCCTGTTATTTTAGGTTCGGCAACTCCAAGCATTGACAGCTATGCACTAGTCGATCAAGGCAAAATGCAATGTCTGGAATTAAATCAACGCGCGGGCACGGCACTCATGCCCAAAATCCACCTGATTGATTTAAAAATTGCCAAAAAACAGCACGGTATTAGCCAACAATTGATTGATGAAATCAAAAAACGCTTGGCTAAAAAAGAACAAGTTTTGGTGTTTTTAAACCGACGCGGCTATGCACCCGTATTGATTTGTGAGAGCTGTGCATGGCAAGCCAAATGCCCGAATTGTGATGCCAACTTTACCTTGCATCATCAACCTTATACACATTTGCATTGCCACCACTGCGGTACGATTCATCGTAAACCTGAGCAATGCCCTGCCTGCAACCATGCAGAACTCAAACCAATTGGCATGGGCACTGCCAAAGTCGAAGACAGTTTAAACGAGCTGTTTCCCAATGTAGATGTGATTCGGGTAGATCGTGACTCAACCAGTCGTGTTGGCAGTTGGCAAAAAATTTATGACCGTATTCAACGCAGCGAACCACTGATTTTATTGGGCACGCAAATGCTGGCCAAAGGGCATCATTTTCCGTATGTGACATTGGTGGCAATTTTAGATATTGATTCAGGCTTACTTAGTGTGGATATTCGCGCACCTGAACGCACGGCTCAACTGATTGTGCAAGTGGCGGGACGTGCAGGGCGTGGTGAGCATAAAGGTGATGTTTATTTGCAAAGTGTGCGTCCTGATCATCCACTTCTCACCACATTGGTCGAGGGAGATTACCGCAAGTTCGCCAAACAAAGTTTAAAAGAACGCAAAGCTGCACAATTACCGCCTTATCGTTACAGTGCTTTGATTCGCTGTGAATCTAAAAGTCAGGAATTAAACCAGCAATTTTTACAACAACATGCACAATGGCTTAGAGAACATTCAGAACAATTAATTGAAATTTGGGGGCCGATTCCTGCGCCAATGGAACGTAAAGCAGGACGTTTCCATGCACACATGGTGTTGTTGTCTAAAGATCGGGCACGCTTACATTTTTATATCAGGAACTGGTGGCAAAATATGTTGCATGAAAAGCCATCCAGCATGAAACTAAGTTTAGATATAGATCCGCAAGAATTTAGCTAATACTGTAAATTGAAACTTAGCTGTATCAGCACTTATTTCAATAATCCACCGCTTTAAACTTTGGATGACCACATGTCCTTATTGTTACAAATAACCATTTTTCTAGGCGCTTCATTGGTTTTGGTTCCCTTACTAAAACGCTTTGGTATTGCGACCGTATTGGGCTATTTGTTTACAGGCATTTTGCTAGGGCCTAGCGTATTCAATATTGCCAGCGACCCCGATGATATTCAGGAACTGGCAGAATATGGTGTGGTGTTCCTGATGTTTATTATTGGCTTAGAACTGCGTCCACAACGGCTGTGGGAAATGCGCAAGCCCATTTTTGTTTTGGGTAGTTTACAGGTCGGCATCACGGGTATTCTACTTGCAATCTTGGCTTTTTTTGCCTTACAGCAAGGCATTGCCTCAAGTGTGGTGATAGGTTTTGCACTGGCACTTTCCTCTACAGCCTTTGTGCTACAAATGTTGCAAGAAAAGCAGCAACTCAACAGCAGTTATGGACAACAATCCTTTTCCATTCTGCTGTTTCAAGATATTGCCGCCATTCCTTTAATTGCCATCATTCCCATGTTAGCAGGTGCAGAATCGACTCATCATGGCATTGCTTATTTTGCTGCAATCATGGCGACCTTTAGCGGTTTGTTCTTATTTAGCCGTTATCTCATGCGTCCATTTTTTCGTTTTGTGGCTAAAAGTGGCGCACATGAACTGATCACTGCTGTCGGTTTATTCATTGTACTTGGCGTGGTCAGCATTATGGATGTGCTGGGCATTAGCACCACCTTAGGTGCATTTTTAACAGGCGTATTGTTGGCAGATTCCGAATTTAGACATGAGTTAGAAGCCAGTATTGCCCCATTCAAAGGCTTATTGCTAGGCTTATTTTTTATGACCGTCGGAATGAGCACCGAACTGGCAATCTTAATGAATACCCCTTGGCTGATTGTAGGCGGTGCATTGCTGCTCCTGCTCATCAAACTGATTAGCCTCACGGCCATTGCCCGTTATTTCCAATATTCTTGGCGCAATAGTTTGTTGTTGGCGACTTGCTTGGCACAAGGCGGTGAGTTTGCCTTTGTGGTGCTCAGTGTCGCACAAAGTGAAAGTGTGCTCAGCCAGGCCATGCTGCAACCACTGACCTTAATTGTGACTTTGTCGATGGTGTTGACCCCAATTTTATATTGGTTGATGAGCAGTCAAATTATTCCTCGCTTAGAACGTGAAAAATCGCCTGAATATGACGAAATTCCCGATACACATCACCCCATGATTATTGCGGGTTTTGGTCGTTTTGGACAAATTATTGCCCGTGTGGCGTACTTGCAGCATCTGCACTTTACTGCCATCGACAGCAATATGGATAAAATTGATTTTGTGCGGAATTACGGCGGTAAAGTCTATTATGGCGATGCCACTCAACCTGAAATTTTACGTGCCGCAGGCATCGAGCATGCCAAAATCTTTATTCTAGCCATTGATGATATTGAAGACTCAATGAACGTGGCACGGCATATTCGCCTGAATTATCCAGCGCTAAAATTACTGGTACGCGCTCGTGATCGTCATCATGTGCACTTATTGCGCGATTTAGGCGTTACCTATATTTGGCGTGAAACGTATTTATCCTCTTTAGGCATGGCCTATCAGGCTTTGCGCGATTTGGGCATTAATGAAAAAGATGCCTATAAAAGCATTGAGTTGTTCCGTGATTATGATGAACAACTCTTGGCACAACAGCAGCACATTTATACCGATGAACAAAAAGTATATGAAACCCATCGTAACGCTTTGGCAGAACTGGAACACCTGTTTGAAAGTGATGCACAAAACCGTGAAATGCCCTTGGGTGTCGATTTAAAACGCGGCTTGCATAGCAGTCATATTGATGTAACACGTGATGCAGCAAACTGACTTGTGTTTTACAATATTGCCACCATTAAAACAGGGTTATGGAGAATTTTATGTCTGATTTACGCCAACGCTTTTTTATTGAAGATAGCCCTGTTCGTGGTGAAGTAGTTCATCTCGAAGAAGCTTTGCAAACCATTTTGAAACAACGTGATTATGTGCCTGCGGTACAAGTGTTGTTGGGAGAAATGCTTTGCGCCACTGCCCTACTGGCCAGTACCCTAAAAATTAAAGGGCGTATTAGCTTACAAATTCAGGCATCTGGCACATTTAAATGGGCCATGGCGGAATGTAACCACTTGGGTGAAGTGCGTGCGTTGGCAGACTACGAACAAGACCCGCGCTTTTTAAGCGCTGAAGACAGCAGTACCGTCCTGAAAAGTTTGGTCAGTCCTGTACTGTTTATTAATATCGAGCCTGAATTTGGTGAGCGTTATCAAGGTATTGTGCCTTTGGACAAAGCCAATTTAGCTGAATGTTTAATGCAGTATTACGACTTATCGGCACAAATTCCAACTCGTATTGTGTTGGCAAGCAATGCCGAACGTGCGGGCGGTTTGCTGATTCAATTGTTGCCGCGTAACAGTGAAGAAGAACAACAACGGGTCGATGAAGATTTATGGCCGCGTGTGACCATGCTGACTGAAACCTTAAAAGCGGAAGAATTGACTGATTTAGACGTCAATGAAATTTTGTACCGTTTATACAATGAAGAACAAGTGCGTTTGCCTGAAGTGGAAGCCTTACGTTTTGGTTGCACTTGCTCCAAAGAGCGCTGTGCCAATGCCTTAATGCAAATTGGTGTTGCTGCGGTACGTGAAACTTTGGAACATCAGAACCCTATTACTATGGATTGTCAATTCTGCAGCACACAATATAGCTTTAGTGCCGAAGAAGCCTTAGGTTTATTTGGAGAACATCTCAGTTAAATGGCATGGTGAATACCATGATTAATATGTGATGTAATGCTGAAAATTCATCAAAAATGAGCAGTACATTCTGCTCATTTTTTATTTACGTGATGACCATCGTCAAAACCTATTATTTTATTACTTTTCATGTGATTAATTTCACAAAACTTTCATGCAATTACTAGAAAATACCGCGTAAATTGGGTATAAATAATCCCATATTTTTTTTATGCCTTTATATATTTTAGGCTGCTTCTTCTCTGGGATATTGATTTTATGAACACCCTGTTCTTTTCTCGTTTAGCATTCATCAGCGCGATTTGCTGTTCAAGTTTAGCTTATGCAGCCAATGCAGACCCACTTTTGGGCAAATGGAAAACATTAGACTACCGCACAGGTTTTTCATTGTCTGACGTAGTCATGAGTAAAGATAAACAAGGTGCGTATGCCGCTACGATTATAGAACTACGTGCGGTTCCTGGCGCACCGCGTTTGGAAAATTGCACACTCTGTACGGGTAAAAATAAAGATAAGCCACTGTTAGGTTTTGTGCCATTAAGTCACTTAAAAGCTACGCCAAGCAATCAAATTGAATTTTATGAAGGTGACTATTTAGACCCGCGCACAGGTAAACAATATAAAACTCGTGCACGTTTAAGCAGCAATGGCAAACATTTAACCCTTTATAATGTAGACCTTGCCACCAATGCCAGCCGCAAAATGACGTGGGTGAAATACTGATATTATTCCTCACCAATGCGATAAAAGCTGTGTTCTGCACACTTTTATCGGAATGATTAGATTTAAATTACCAACTCCATAACACTTATATCTTTTCCTGCCTGACATCTCACACTGCTCAATTTGCTTGTTTATTACATTCTTGCTATAAAACCCGAAATAGAATTTTTACTCTATTTTTTTAAATAACAATTTTGGGGATGCTGTTCATGAAAATAAATTTCAGAGGGATTTTTGTGGGTTTAGTTTTAACAACCCTCTCAAGTGTTGGCTTTGCAGAAAGCGATCTACTGGTCGGTAAATGGAAAACCATTGATGACCGCACTGGTTATTCGCGTGCCGATGTCGAAATTCGCAAAAAGCCAGATGGCACGTATGAAGGCATTATCGTGGAAACCCGTAATATTCCGGGTGCAGAAAAAATGGTGATTTGTAGCAATTGTCCAGGTAACTTAAAGAATAAACCTTTTATTGGCTTGCCATTTATTTGGGGCTTTAAACAAGATGCTAAAAACCCACGTGAATTTAACCAAGGTCATGTTTTAGACCCAATTGGCGGTAAAGTTTATAAAGGCAAAGCTCGTTTAAGCGCTAACGGTAAGCGCCTCACCTTACGTGGCTATGTAGGTGTTTCAGTGATTGGTCGCAGCGTGACTTGGGTAAAATACTAATTCCAAAAACTAAAACATTGATTTACAGGGTTCTTTTTAAGAACCCTTTTTATTACCAAATTTTGAAACAATCCTTTTAAACACCATACGACCGTTCAATCCAAAATATTGAAATAAAGGATGGCATTGAATAAAAAATAGACTAATATCTATAAGACATCTATACGCACAAGCCAAATTGACACATCAATATAACAGGCGTGAGCACAGCAAAGGGTTGGCTGAATTTCACCAAAGGAATACAAATAAAAGATTCTATTACAGCGTACACAGGCTAAATTAAAGAGAATCACTTATTGGATATCCACCAATTATTGATGTAAAGCAATCCCTCATTTCAGGCGAGCCAACTCGTTTGAATTCGATCAGAAGGAGTATGCCATGACCACTATTTTATATCGTGAAATCACTTCAGACGGACAGCACACAGAAATTATTGAAGAATTTACCCAGTTAGATTTAAAAAAATTTGCCGAAGCGTGTGGGCAAAGCCCTGAATGGGTCTTACAACTTTTAGAATATGACATCCTGCCTTCCCGCCCTGCCGAACGTATCCACCAATTTTTTGGTGAAGATATCAACCGTGCACGCCAAGCCTATCGGCTGCAACGTGATTTTGATGCCAGTTTTTCAGCTGTCGCCATGATGCTTGACCTGATTGATGAAGTGCAAAAATTACGTAAAGAAGTTAAACATCTGAATTTTCAACATAGTTAATCCTCACGCTCTAGTTGTGTGATTCATCACCTTGCTAGAGCGTTTTTCTTTCTATGCCCGTAAATTTTTTTGATGAGAATGATCTACACAATGAAAACTAAAGACTGCAACAAGAAGATTAAAAATATGTTTCCTGAGTTTCGTGATTTAATTCAGGGATTACGCGACAGCAATCCACATTTTTCAAAAATTTTTGAAGATCACGAACAGCTAGACCGTGAAATCAGCCAGTTAGAGCTTGATCCTGTGCATCAAATTAATGATGACATTGAAGCGCTGAAACGCAAAAAATTAAGACTAAAAGATGAAATGTATCACTTGCTGCGTAATGCACAAAATGATCAATTGGCTTAAAAATACATACAAGTCTGAACTGCAAATCCTCATACGATCAAATGCAGGACACAGCAAGAAAAGACAAAAAGCAAAACAAGATGGCGTATTCAAGTCTGAAAACAGCATTCAAAAAACTGCCATCTTGAGCTAAGTGTCTGCCTATCTGGTTCAATCTGTGGATAAGCTTATCAGTCCTATGGATAACTTTTGAGGTCTGTGGACAACTTTTAAATCAATACATTATCTTGTGAATCCGCATTGGATGCAGGACTCAATCCATCACCACATCCGTAAGTTTATCTTCTAGATCATTTAAGTTTAGTCAGTTTTTCAACTTCTTTAATGGTGCCTTTCACGGTTTGCTTAATGGGTTCATAGTCTAAAAACCAAAATAAATTCATGGGTTGGTCATTATGTTGCTGTGCCAACATATCAATCACACTTTTTTCACCCAGACCGACAAGGTGCCTACGATAAAAATAATACAGCAACAACAAAGTAGTCATCACCATTACCCCAAGCATGATCCAAAAGGCCTGTGCGTGTTTCAGCCCCGGCATAAACTCAAAGTTCATACCATACACCCCTGTAAATAAAGTCAAAGGTGCAAAAACTGCGGTAATGATGGCTAAAATCCGCATGTTTTCATTGGTCTGGTTGGCAATAGCAGAAAAATGCAGATCAATTGCGGTTTGCACTGCAGAGCGTAAGCGAATGGTATGCTTTTGAATTCGTTCAATGTGACTGGTCAAATCATCCAAACGTACCAAAATAATATCCTGCCGTTCACTACGTTTTTTGCCACGTAAATGTGGGTAGTTATCGACAATTTCATCACGCAATTCCTGCAAGGCTTCTATTTGCTCTTCACATAAATTTTCAACTTGCTGAAACGCCATATTTTCTTGCAGCAATTGATGCCAACGGGTAAAACGACGATGTCCCTGCAACAACTCTTGTTGCCAATATTCCACACGGCGGGTTAGCGGCATGCGAATATCCAAGTAATCATCCGCTACCAAATTCAGTAAACGCAACGTTAAATCTAATGGTGTTGCTGCCAGTTTGCGTGCTTTATTCTGTTCTTCAATCGGGCGTTGTACCGCTGCTTCCACACGTGACAAATAGCTTTCCATGACTTTATTGCCCTGTTCCCGCACACTAATCAAAATCTGCGGTGTCATAATAAAGCTCATCGGCGTAGTGGCCAGTCCAAAAATCCGTTCATGTTTCTCCCCGACTTGTTGCCCTGTTGCAATACGGTCTTCGGGTGTGATCAGTTTACGGAAAATCAATAAGTCATAATCATCTAAAGTATCAAACGCACATGGATGCTCTATATTTAAAATATCGCGCACATGATATTCATTGAGCGATAATTGACTGTACTGAAAAATCTCTTGTTGCCACTGTTCTGCACGGTTAAGCACATCATCACGGGTGCAATCAATCCAGATAAATTCAGGCTCAAGCCCTTCAATTGGCTGTTTTTGCACATAAATATTGGTTTTATGATTGGTATGCAGATAAAAATAATAACTTTGCATAGAACGGGCACTCTATTTCAGTTTTCTTGTACGGTTTTTTGAGATTTTAAGATGTACTCAGTTTAAGCATGGATCAGGCTTCTTTTCAAATACATGCTGTAATTTATGCCGCTTTTCATACAACAAAGATGGTTTGTACGATGCAACAAAATTTTTAGCATAAAAAAACCCGCATTCAGATTGAATACGGGTTTTTTGACCATTTCAGATCATCAACACAGCATTACGCTTGTTCGATATCTTTCATAGTTAATTTGATACGACCACGGTTGTCTACATCAGCAACCTGTACTTTCACTTCCTGACCTTCTTTCAACACGTCTGCAACGTTGGCAATACGCTCATTTGAAATTTGAGAAATGTGAAGTAAACCGTCAGTACCCGGAAGGATATTTACGAACGCACCGAATTCAACAATACGGATTACTTTACCTGTGTAAATTGTACCCGGCTCGATTTCAGCAGTTAAAGCCTGAATTTTTGCAACAGCAGCTTGTGCAGCAGCTTTGGTTTCACCAAATACGCGCACTGTACCGTTGTCTTCAATATCAATTGCCGCTTTAGTTTCTTCAGTAATTTGGCGGATGGTAGCACCACCTTTACCAATTACATCACGAATTTTGTCTGGGTTGATGTTAATCACTTGGAAAGTTGGCGCATGCATTGAAATTTCTGGACGCGCACGTGAAATCACTTGGTTCATTGCATTTAAGATATGCATACGACCCGCATAAGCTTGGTTTAATGCAACTTCCATAATTTCTTCGGTGATGCCTTCAATCTTGATGTCCATTTGCAGTGCAGTAATACCGTTGGCAGAACCTGCAACTTTAAAGTCCATGTCGCCAAGGTGGTCTTCATCACCCAAAATGTCAGAAAGTACCGCGAAACGCTCGCCTTCTTTCACTAAGCCCATTGCGATACCCGCAACTGGTGCTTTCAATGGAACACCTGCATCCATAAGTGATAACGATGCACCACAAACAGACGCCATAGAAGATGAACCGTTTGATTCAGTAATGTCAGATACGATACGAATTACATACGGGAAGCGATCTGCTGCAGGAAGAACAGCTTGCACACCACGACGTGCCAAACGACCATGGCCAATTTCACGACGTTTAGGGCCAGACTCACGACCTGTTTCACCTACAGAGTATGCAGGGAAGTTGTAGTGCAACATGAAGTTGTCAGTTTTAGTACCCGATAAGGTATCAACCATTAAGGCATCACGTGTATTACCTAAAGTGGTGGTAACCAAAGCCTGAGTTTCACCACGGGTAAACAATGCAGAACCGTGCGCACGGTCTAGAACGCCAACCTGTACGTCAAGCGCACGAACGGTTTTGGTGTCACGACCATCAATACGTGGTTTACCAGACAAGATGTTGTCACGTACGGTACGGTATTTAAGATCTTCAAAGAGTTCGTTCAAGTCATCTGCAATGCCAGTTTCGTCATTTTCAGGAACGAATTGCGCAACGGCTTCTGCTTGAAGTGCATCTAATGCCGCATAACGGTCTTGTTTGATGGCAATGGTATAAGCTTCAGAAATTTTTGCTTCAAACGCTTCTTTTAATTTTGCACGAAGGTCTTCGTTTTTCTCAGGAGCAGTCCAAGTTGACTCAGTTGCACCAGCAGCTGCAGCAAATTCTTTGATCGCTTGAATCGCGATTTGCATTTCGTCATGACCGTAAAGCACTGCGCCTAACATTTGGTCTTCTGAAAGTTCTTTCGCTTCAGATTCAACCATCAATACAGCAGATTCTGTACCTGCAACCACAAGGTCAAGGTCAGATTGCGCCATTTGTTCAAAGTTCGGGTTCAGTACATATTCGCCGTTAATTAAACCCACACGCGCCGCACCAATTGGGCCACGGAACGGTGTACCTGCAATTGCAAGTGCAGCAGAGGTACCTAACATTGCAGCAATGTCAGCTTCCATTGTTTTGTCAGAAGATACAACAGTCGCAGTGACTTGAATTTCGTTGTAGTAACCTTCTGGGAACAACGGACGAATTGGACGGTCAATTAAACGTGAAATTAAAGTTTCTGCTTCAGAAGCACGGCCTTCACGCTTACCATAACCACCTGGGATACGACCTGCAGCATATTGTTTTTCTTGATAGTTAACAGTCAGTGGGAAGAAATCTTGCCCCGCTTTTGCTGTTGGTTGAGCAACCACTGCAACCAATACAGTCACGCCGCCCATAGTAATCATCACCGTGTTGGCTTGACGCGCTACACGACCAGTTTCAAGTACAACTTGGTGCTGACCAAATTGGAATTCTTTACGAATAATATTAAACATCGACATGTTTTATTTTTTCCTAGTTCTTGTGAACAATTATTCTCGTGGAGACCCCTAAGGTTTGGCATTCACAATACAATTGTTTAGGTAAATGACAAAGCTTAGAAGCCGACCTCACTCGAATGAAACACGATTTTTAAACACAAAGAAGGAGCGAATCATTCGCCCCTTCCACTGATCTAGCCAAGGCTAGATATACTTTAGTTTTCAGTAATACAGCATTCAACATGCAATAGTCCGAAAATAAAAGCTTAAATCGAATTAACGACGTAAACCTAAAGCAGCAATCAATGCGCTGTAACGAGTCACATCTTTGCCTTTAAGGTAGTCAAGTAACTTACGACGTTGGTTAACCATACGGATTAGACCGCGACGGCTATGGTGGTCGTGTTTGTGCTCTTTGAAGTGACCTTGTAAGTCATTGATTTGAGCAGTTAAAAGTGCTACTTGAACTTCTGGTGAACCAGTGTCGTTTTCAGCACGAGCAAATTTAGCAATGATCTCTGCGCGATCTGCGTTTGTTAAAGCCATTCGATTTCTCCGAGATGCTTAATAAAAAGATTTGATACCGATCAATTGATTGCTCAATTGACTGCCGTGCATCACTACAGCAAGGGCATTATTTTAAGGCAAAAACGTGCCGATTGCAAAACAGAACGACAAACAAGCACTTTTAATTTTGAGATGTACCAATAAAAGTATGATTTATGCTAAGGGTATACACATCATGTTAGGTATAAAGTGTCTAAGGAAAATAAATATACAATTGTATATGATTGATAATATGTAATATTTTGCCAACTGCTTTTCATCCACTGGAATATTTTGCCGTTAAAATAAAACAGCCCGAGCATAGCTCGGGCTGTTTTTTGCGCTGTAGTTTCTTGTCTTATTATTCTTATTGTCTTGTTTATTGTGGTTATTTGCGCGTTTTCGCGTCTTATTCTCTGAACATTCCTGTTCTTGCTTTCACGTCCTTGTGTGGTAGATTTTGCCACAATACTAAAGTGAAAGAAGTCGTATTTCTCGTATCTGTTTGTAAGCTTTTTCTTACAACAGGTAAGCATTGTCAGCATTTTGCAAATCACCCAAACTTACAGGCATAAAAAAGCCCTGTAGTCTCTCCCAAAACTACAAGGCTTAGCGGCTGTAAGTTTCCTCTTCTCACTCACGTCCTGTCAGTTCGCTGTCATTCGACATTTATCGTTATTATTCTGCGATTATGCTCAACTATCCCTATTGAGCTTTTTATGTGAAGTCATCTTCTCAAAAAGATCTTGAAATCTCTATGCGCAAATTTCTCGAATCAATGTAAGCCATTTCGTACAAAACCATCTCTTATTCAGTTTTACTTAACAATCCAAAGCGTCATTAATTCTGGCTAATAAACCACTGCTGCGACGGGTACGAATCATCAAAGCTTGCTGCAAAGCTTGCGCATCAACCAACAAACTTACGACTTTTTTAGCACGGGTAATGGCAGTGTAGATCAGCTCCTTACTCAGCAAGTTTTTTGCCGCAGCATCCAACACCACAGCTGTATGAGTAAATTCAGAACCTTGCGATTTATGAATAGTAAGTACAAATGCGGTTTCAATATTTTTAGGTAAGCGTGTTGCAGGCACCCACTTATTTAAACTTGGAAAATATACTTCAAACTGGCGCTGATCATTCTGCTCTCGCATAAAACAGATGCCAATATCACCATTCGACAACCCCAGTTGATAATCGTTATAGGTCATCATGACGGGGCGTCCTGCATACCAATCGCCATGTTTGGTTTGTTTTAACTGTTGCAACAAGCGTTTTTCAATCTGCAAATTCAGTTGTTGTAAACCCAAATGACCATGACGAATTGCGGTTAAAATACGGTAATCATCAAATACATTCACCACATTCTCAACATGCGCTTGAAATGCTGTACTTGATTGTTCCAAGCCCAAAGTATGTGCTTTTAATACCGCTACATAAGCCTGATAACCATACATCAGCTGATCATAATAATGCGCTAAATTTTCCGCTGAAATTTGCCCATTTTGCTGAGGTAAATATTGCAGTTGTAGGGCATCTATTTCGACTTGCTTAAATTGAATTGGCTTTAATTCACCTGCTGCCACGACTTGCTGTTCAAACTCAGCCAAAACCTGTGCAGGAGAATGTTCTTGCTGAATAAACTTCGCCATTGCGCCAATTTTTGCACCTTCAGCAAAACGACGTGTGGTCACTAAATTGACACGGTTATTTGCGAGTTCAGGCACTTGCTGTAAATCGGCCAATACTGTACCGACATCGACTGAAGCCAATTGATTGGCATCGCCCAACAGAATTAAACGTGCCTGCGCAGGAATGGCAGCCAATAACATCTGTGACAGGCTTAAATCCAGCATCGACGCTTCATCGACCACAATCACGTCATAAGGTAAAGGTTGTTTAGCGTGAAAACGTGGCTTGCCTGTATTGCCTAAGCCCAATAAACGATGCAAAGTCACGGGTCGTAATTGACGTAAAGCATCGACATTAAACATTTGTAAAGCTTGACTATTCAAGGCATTTTGCAAAGCTTCATCCATCCGCTGTGCCGCTTTGCCTGTTGGTGCAGCCATCGCAATCCGAATATTGGGTAAAGCTTGATTAAGCACCGCAACAATATGCGCCAAAGTATAGGTTTTTCCTGTACCTGGCCCACCAGTGATAATACTTAAACTTTGAGTTGCCGCAGTCTGTAACGCTTGTTGCTGCTGTGGATCTTGCAATAAATTAAGCTGTTCGGCTTGTAATTCAAAGGACAAAGGCGGCTGCGCCTGAATCCGTAAAATATCGCTAGCAACCTGATGTTCCAGTTTCCAGTAGCGATACAAATACAAACGCTGCCCATCAAATACAAACGGTGCAATTTGTGGATCAGGATTTAAAGCGCTACGCTGCAAGTTCATGTGCAAATGTTGCAATGCCGCCACTTGTTCTGCGGTTGCAGGAATACAGCTATCCCCTTGCTGAATAGCATCGAGTACCTGTTGCATCAAAATTTGCGCTGAAGCATCAAAAGTGACATTGCTAAATGGCGGCTGACACAGATAATCCATCCACGCCTGCATTGGCGTTTGAGCTGAATTTAAGTGAATATGCTTGTTTTCCACACAGTTATCCTCAAAGTTATCCACAGGATAAGCAATTGTTTTATTAAGTCGATGAGCTGACTTAGCGTTATTTTTTAAGTTCAAAGTAACCCAATATTTGATCTAATTGCAGAATAAATTCCGCATCTGGCTGCCAGTAACAAACCCCTTGCCCTGCTTGCCCCTGCATACCACGCAAATACAAATAACTGGCTCCACCTAAATGTTGCCGAATATCATAATCTTGCAAACGACTGCCTAAATAACGGTGCAACGCCACCAAGTACAAGGCCGCTTGTAACCAATAACTCGATTGGGTCATGTTGTGTTCAAGATTGGTTTTCTCATAATCGCGCTGATCGCCGCCCAAATAATTACTCTTATAATCGGCAATGTGATAACGCTGTCCATCAAAATAAACCAAGTCAATTGAGCCTGTCAGATAACGTGCAGTAGCGGCTTCATTTAAATCTTGAATAGGATGACCCACATCTTCAAACAATTGCTGAATCGCTTGAATAAATAAGCGCTGATCTGCCAACGCCAAATAGAATGGAAACTCTGATAAATAATGTGCAGTAGATAAGGCGGAAAGCTGGAAAGTATCGTGCAAAGGAGTATTCAACACATCCTTCAGCCACTCGGTCATGTGCGCAAAAATATCTGCTTCCTGCACAGTCGCGCTGCCTTTGGCAGTGTCGAGTTTTGCAATCAAATCTACCAATAACACATCTGAATTAAACTCTTTGTCGTTATGAAAACGGCGTTTGACTTCTTCTAAAATGTCATCATGACTGGCTTGAAAGTCGATATATTCAAAGAGTTTATGTAAAAAACTCCCCGCTTGAGTACCACGCTGAAAATTAGCTTTGATCCATGCAATCGGTTGAGCCACCTGTACGATTTCCTGTTCCGTTTCGACAGGTTCCTGATTGATTTCGTCGGCAGCAGCAGCCTGCTCCTCGCTTGCCAATGCCAAAGTATCGCTACGCATGGCGGCAGGTAAATGTTGTGCCAAGCCACTAAAACTGGTTTTGGTTCGTGGATAAAAGCGACGCTGCGGAAAATCTGCAGCTTCAATCTTAATTTCTTGCACTTGTTCAAGTTGTAATGCTGCCGCCAATTGTGTCAGAGGTGCTTCATCACAGCTCCATGCTGCTGCAATTTCTGCTGAACTTGGCGCTTGTAAACGCCAGACATTTAAACCAGCAGATTTTGGTGCAGCCTCTTTTTTACCTTCTTTTGCAGGCGTAGGCTGTTTTAGCATCGCATAGACCCGATAACTGGCACGGGTGAGTGCCACATACCAAAGCCGATTCAACTCTGCCAAACGGCGCTCACTGTGCTGCTGCGTTGCTGTGGCATCTATGTCTTTATGTTTAATAGCAATGACACGTTGCTCAATGCCTTGCGCTTCCTGCGTTGCAAACACCAAAGCAGACTTGTCAGATTTGGGCGGCTGATCTGCCGACATCAAAAAGACCACTTTAAACTCTAAGCCTTTGGACTGGTGAATGGTCATCAGTTTCACCCCTGCCGAATTAGAAAGTTTCCTCTCAATTTCCCAATCGCGTTTGGCAGGTGATTCAACTTGCTGTAAATACCAGTAATACAGCATGTAAGCCCCTTGATGGCGTTCACTTTGACGACTCAGCAATTCAGTCAAATGACGTAAATTCACCACATGCCGTTCATTGTCAAAACTGCGTTTCGCCACCAAATTTTCCCAAACTTTAAATAAGTTTAGGCAGTAATTCCATGCGGTTAAAAAGTCTTTATTGACCCACATTTCACGAATGCAGTCGAAGTCATAAATAAACTGACCTAAACCTTGTTGCTCAAGTTCAATCAACTGTTGCAGGTTATAACCCAATAAACGTGTCAGTAAGGCGCGCTTGACCTTGGCTTCATCATAAGGATGTAAAATTGCAGTTAAAATTGCTGCCACATCTTTGGCCAAAAAGCCTGTAAAAACACTGCGCTGGCTACTTCTATTGACCTGAACTCCAATTCGCTCAAGCTCATATTGGGCTTGATCAAGCTTTTGATGACTGGTCGATAAAATGGCAATATCATCAGCTTGCAAAGCAACTTTGCCTTCAGAATGATCAAAATATAAATCGCCTGCAATGCCTTGATTTAATAACTCGCGAATTTTTCGTGCAATTTGAATGGACTCATCCTGATCATGTTCCACCGTTACCCAACGCAGCGGTGCAGGATTGACCTGTTGCCGATCCATTAAAGCAGGATGAGGACGTGAACCTGCAATGACAGGTTCATAAATCACTTTCTCACCAAAAGCGGGTTGGCGTTGAAATAGCTCGTCCACCACACAGACCAACTCTTTCACTGAACGATGATTTTGTCTGAGTGAATAAATGCGACCTTGCTTTTTCAGCACGTCATCACGGGCATTGTTATAGGTCAGCATATCGCCACCGCGAAAACCATAAATCGCCTGCTTAGGATCGCCCACCATAATCATGCAACCGCGCGCATACCACTTCGGATTACGCCAAATTTGCGCCAGCATGTCGTCTTGATCTTGGTTAGTATCCTGAAACTCATCCACCAAAATCAGTGGATAACGCGTATGCACAAACTGCGCAAAACGCTGCCCACGTTCGCCCTGCAACGCTTCGGCTAAGCTGCGAATTTGTTGGGCAAAAGTGGTTTCCCCTTTTTGCTGTAAAAGTTGCGGTAAACGCTGCTTGACGTGTTGTACCAAATAGAATTTTAAATTGGTATCCACCAATTCAATTTGACGCTCAAAATTAAGTTTGGCATCCACAACTGCTTTAATTTTTCGGATTACAGGATGATCAAAAAAAGCATCTTGCACCTCTTGCGTACATGGCGCTTTCGCTTTGTTAAAAATAGATTTTCTGAGCTTACCGTCTTGATTCAAATATAGTGCAAAGACCGCATTAAACAATGCGGCAAGATGTGAATTAAAATAATGTTCTAAAGGATTATGCTTAATTTTTTCAATCAGTTTTGGCAAGGCTTCTGTAAATAGTGGCTGCAACCCCTTCTTGTCACTCCCCGCGACATAATGGGAAAAATTAAAACTATATTCACCATCATAATATTCTTTTAATTCTTCAATTTGCGTCATGGTGATACTGGCTAAATTCTGCAACGCCTCTGCTAAATCTTGTACCTCCAATTGTGCCTGATCTATGCCCTGAATCTCTGCCGATGCAAAATTCAAACTGGTATTGACCAACCCCTCATAGTCTGCTGCAGATTTCAACCGCCCACATAACAGCATATAGTCCACAACATGCTGAGGCTGTGCTTGAATCCATTCACGCAGCACATCATGCACCAATTGTTCAGTATAGACCGATGCTTGGTCGGTAATATTGGCGCGCTCAATTTTGCCGCTTTCAAAGGAAAATTCACGCAATAATTTTTGGCTAAAGCTATCCAGCGTTCCGACAAATAATTCATCGAGTTGTGCAATCACCAAGTTCAAACGTGAACTGGCATAGTCCAGTTTTAAGCGATATTCCTGCAGAACATTTTTGAGTAAAGGATCTTGTAGTTGTGCAATTTTCTCTACAAGGGCGCGTTGATCTAAAGACTGATTTAAACACTGGTCGATATATTGTTGGGTTTCAAGCAAGCGTGCACGAATACGACTTTTTAGCTCGGCTGCGGCGGCACGGGTAAATGTGGTCGCAATCACTTGATTAGGCAAATAATCTTTCAGGAAAATCCGCACCATCAAACTAGATAAAGTATAGGTTTTTCCTGTACCTGCCGATGCTTCAATCCAATGCAAGCCTTTAAATTGCATCTCTTGAATTGGGTCATAACAAATTGGGAATGGGCTAGATGAGTTCACGCAGATTCCCCTTGTTTTTGAAGATTTTTCGCAGATTCATAATTTTCAATGATGGGCTGATACAGTCGATGGCTATATTGCTGAAATGCCTCAATCAACAACGGTTCAGTTTCACTGTCTTGAAAAATAAATGACCAGTCTGGGTGATTTTTCTCACTTTCATCAATAAAGCTCCTCCTAGCACCGTCATGCCAATGTTTTACGAAGCTTTCCATATTCAAAACTTGATCGGACTGAGCTTCATCCCACTGAATTTCAAATTCTTTTTTATCTTTCATTTTTAAAACCAAAGCCGCAGGCAATAACACAGGATATTGCTGTGCGTGTTTCCAGAACTCAAACCACTGGGCTAAATACTCGTGTGCTTGCTGTGCATGGATATTGGCAAAATGAATCACCGCATCTTTACACACCACAATCCGCTCTAAATCTTGCTGTTCTGTGTTCTGATAAGCCACCCAGAACAGATATTCCAACCATACTTCGGCATATTTTTTTGGTCTGGCACTCGCTGCCACCACGCTACACCAAAGCTTTGTCGGCTGTTCAGGCACTTGAATACGGATATGCAAATGCGGATTCATTTTCCAAAGCTGTTGCGTTGTTGCGGTTGCCTCATCTGCAAACTGCTGCAGTATGTCACGTAAATATTGCTGTTCTTGCAGTCCCGTTTTAAACGTGGCATTTAAAGTTTTGCCCACAGGTAAAGTATCTTGCAACAAGCTTTCTGCATCTTGCGTGCCATGTTGCAGTAAAAAATCACGCACACTATATTTTTCCAAGCCATTTAAAATCAGTGGCTCATGGTTCATTGCAGCAGTGTCGGATTGTAAATTTTCGACTCCAATCGCTTTTAAATAGGCACGTGCAGGGAAACATACATCTCGAATCCATTGCATACTGTCGAGTACCACCACGTCTTGTGGCAATAATGGATATTCACCAAACCATGCTTCGCGTGGTGTGGTTTCTTGCTGCATTTGTTTGGCAACCCGATACCATTGATCTTTAAAGCGAACTTCACGGCTTTCGGCAAAACGCAGTTGATCAAAAGGTTGCAAACTATGTAAGTGATAAAGAGATTTCAATTGCGCAGGAATCTCGACACCGTTCAAGTTTAAGCGTGAATCGCTAGCCCTATCGGGATGTTTCACAATCAATTCCAAATGCTGCACAAATTCCTGCACCAGCACGGATGGATCACGTACCTCACCATCGCTGACATCAAAACCGTTATAAAATAACCAAACACTGTCTTGCGCCAACAATAAACTGTCTAAAAATGCCCCTAGATCATCCTCAATGCGTGAACGATCTCCCAGTTGTGGTTTTAATAATTGCATCAAATCAAAAGCCAATTGCTGGTCACGACTTGGGAACACGCCATTGTCCAAATTCAGCATCACAATCAGCTTATACGGCAGTGGACGAATTGCACCAATTTGGCTAAAGGTAATGGCGCCCGATGGACTGGCTTGTTCGAGTTGGGTTTCGAGCTGGGCTGAAATTTCTTGCAGAATATAATCCAGCGGTAAGCTTAAATGACGCAAATCTTGACCCGACTGCACATCAAAATAACTGGCTAAGGTCAGCATACGGTCATGTTTTTGCACCAAACTAAACACCGATGCCAACACATCTACCCCTGCATCCTGAAACTCACTCAGGTCTTGCATCAGTTGTTTAAGCCAATATTCCACCGTTTTGGCTTGCCCCAATTCATGCTGAATTAGCCAATCACGGCGCTGTGCAAAATCCTGATAAATTTGAACCAGTTTAAAAATCAATTCAAAATCGCTACTTTGCACATCGGCATAACTTAAAGTGTGCTGAACCACGCAATGCTCTGGCACTGCAACGCCCAAAGCCAAACGATCTAAAGCAAACTTTAAGCTGAACCGATAATCTTGATCATCTGCACTCAGGCTGCGTTTTAAATGCTCGGCATCTAAACCACGTTTAAAACCTGCATTGGCCAACAACTCATTCATGCGCTCAATATTGTTTAAATTCAAGGCATAACGCTGTTGTGTGGCAGCTAAACTCAACCAGTCACCAAACTCCTCAAAGCTAAAACGTCCTTGTACTAGCGCTATACGCCCAACCACCGCACGCCAAGCATTATGAATGTCTAAAGAGCTGATGCCTGCAATTTGAATAGGCAAATACACACTATCTTGACTGAGTTGATGCCCTAAAGTAGCTTGATTCTGCTGTGCTTTTTGTTGTCCTTTCTGATAGAGATCACGCTCACTTGGCGGTGCAGCAAATACGCTGCGAATTAAAGACTCTTGTTCTTTGAGTTTCGGACTCAATACCAAAATATCACTGGCTTGGCGGCTGTCATCTTGTCCTAGCCATGCAATTAAACGATCTTTGAGTACCTCAAGCTGACGTAAACTTGAATGACACACATGAATTTGCAATGACTCATCGGCAGGATCTAAGTCATACGCCTGCGCGACTGGCTCAACCAAATTCAATACATCCGATTGAATTTTACCCAGTAAATGCTGCGGCTCTTCTTCAGGGAAAAGATCATACCACTCGCCTTCATCACCACTTGACAACGCCGCCAATAAAGAAAAGTGATCACGTGCCTGTTTACCAAAGCGTGTCAGCAAAGGATGATGTGACTCGCGCATATCGGCATTAAATTCGCCATTATATTTTTTGATATATGCAGCAATATCATCATCACTTACGGTTTTATTTTGACTTTCCATCTCACGAATAAAACGACTTTTGATTCGCGCATCCATGTTTAATTTCCACTTAGGATCGACCATGTCTGCCCAATATTCTTGCGATGGGTTGTAATGCAGAATAAAAATATCCATATACTGCGCCAAACGGCGGATAAACAGCAACTGACTTGGCGGCAAATCCAATAAGGTAAAAATCACCAACTGTTTGGGTAATTTGTTAATACACGAATTTGGATTTTCAGGCTCGCCCAAAGCTTGCCAAAATTGCAGATCAATCTCCTGCATTTTTTCAAAATCTGCATGAAAAATATGCAACCACAACCAACTTTGCCATTGCTCTAATTCTTCGGCTTGCTCTTGAGTAAATGCGGCTATTTCCAATGCCGCTTGTTTTTCTTCTTCGCTCTCAAAGTTTTTAGGGATATAAATTTGCTGCTTTAAGTTCAGGCGTTTCTGCTGTCCCCAAACCGCTAACCAATTGCTTTGACATTGGCAGACACCCTCGCAGCCTTTTTGGCAAAAACCACGATAAACCATGTAATTGCTAAATAAACGTGAAACTTTATCTGCCACCCAATACAGCATGTTTTGCTTTTTGAGCTGCTTTTCTAAACCCTGTGACAATTGCTCTGCGCTGTCATAAATTCGCTGAATCAAACGATGTAAAGCATGCTCGGCAGGAAGTGGGTTTTGTTCGTGTTGTATCCACGGGTGTAAGTCATAAAACACACGCCATTGCATCACAATACGCGGAATATTTGCCTGACGCACCCGATCTTTATCGTCTAAAACTGCCTGATAAGCGGCCCATTGAAAGGCACGAATACGATGATAAAATTCAGTATTGGCACTAATGCCTTTTTGCTCGGCTATTTTTTCCGTCAGCCACTTTTCTACTGCCACTGAAGGCACAATAAAATGCTGGGTTTGTAGCACCTGAAGCGGATTCGATGTCGGTTGACGTATGGTTTTCAGCATTTCATTGACTAAAACTTCTATACGTTGGCTTTGTATGACATGAATCGCCATAAGGTATCCTTTAATTTATTTTGAATAAGAATGTATTAAATGTACTAGAAGGCCGTTGATCTATCATTTGCCTCAAGCACAACAAAAGAATAAAGATTATTGGCTATACACTTACAACGGTGTATGCCACTTTACAAGCATACTTTTATTGCCTACTTTATTCAAAAAGTGCTTTGAATAAAGTGGTTTAATTTACCAAACAGCATACGATTATCCGCCATTTTAAGGTTGTACTTATGATAAAAAGAGAGACAATTCCAGACAGTATTGATCCAAGCCTAGACTTGGAAATGATTCGTGCAGAATGCCTAGAACTGGTCAAAAAACGTGCCTATTTTTCTGCAGGTGCAGCCATCATTCCTGTGCCGTTCTTAGACGTTGTCATTGATGTGGGCATCTTGTCGCAACTGATTCCAGAAATTAATGCACGTTTTGGCTTATCTCCTGAGCAAGTCAGCGTGTATGATCCTGAAACCCGAAAAGTCCACTGGAGCGAATTGCGTAAACGCGGTGTGGAATTTTCAGGCTTAGTCGTGGCGCGCACTGCAGTAAAAAAATCCCTGAATAATGTCGCAGCCAAGTACATCACCAAACAAGTCACCAAGTTTATTCCATTGGGTGGACAAATGGTGGCAGCAGGTTTGGGTTATTTTATTATGAAAAAAATTGCCGAAACGCATGTTGAAGAAAGCTATAAACTGGCAAAAAGCATTCAGCTTAAACAAGCCAAAGTTGTGAATGCTTAATTTTTAAACTAAACAGGCTCAAATTCAGCTAACTTAACACGCAGTCTTTGCATCCTCGAGGCAGATTATTCTGCCTTGAGTTGTTTCAAGATGGTTCTTAAAATTTCCAAACGTGCTGCATTTTTGTCATTACTCGGAATGATGTGCCACGGTGCATATTCGGTACTGGTACGTTGCAGCATATCTGCCGCTGCCACCAAATAATCATCCCAACGGCTACGGTTGCGCCAGTCTTCATCTGTAATTTTAAAACGCTTATGTGCGGTTTCCTGACGTGCTTTAAAACGCAGCTCCTGCTCATCTTTACTAATGGCTAACCAAAATTTGATGACGACAGTTTGATGATCATTTAAGTCTTTTTCAAAACGGTTGATTTCGTCATAAGAACGCTGCCATTCCAGTGGGCTAATCAAACCTTCTACACGTTCTACCAATACCCGCCCATACCAAGAACGGTCAAAAATATTGATTTTTTCTTCAGGCAGAATTTTCGTCCAAAAACGCCACAAATAAGGACGACTGATTTCAAAGGCTTCAGGTGCACTAATGGTGTAAATTTCGTATTCACGCGGATCCAGTTTTTTTACAATCCGTTTAATCGCGCCGCCTTTGCCTGCTGCGTCCATTCCTTCAAAAACAATGCTGACATTACGGTTATCTAAACGCAGTGCATCTGCCACTTTTTTCGTGAGTTTCTTTAACTCTGCTTTATAGTCATCCTCATTGACCGATTCAGATACAGGATTAAGCAAAACTTCTGGAATTTCTGCAGCTTGCCAAGTGATGCCCGAACTGGTCGGATGCACAGGACAATGCTCTAAAGCACGTAAAATATGCTGTGCAAATTGTTGATCGCGGATGGTTTCATCTTCGCAATCAATCATAATCCAGTCATCGGTAAAGCGTTGGCGCAGCTTTTGCAAGCTGTCATATTGCTTTTTATTGCGCCAATCCAAGCCGTGCAATTTATGCCAATGCACTTCGCTCGGTTCCATATCATCTAGTCGTTTTTGTAGTGATTTCCACGATAAATCGAACCAGATTTTAATGACATCCACATGGTTATTTTTTAAGTCTTCTTCATAGGCACGCATTTTTTCGACATAGTTATCAAACATGGTGTCATCAATTTTTTTAGACACATGCATGGCTGTGCTTAATAAGTCACTATACCAATTGCCAAACATCACCATAATTTGACCTTCGGCAGGAATAAAACGTGCATAAGGCTGCCAAAGTGTCTGTTTGGGATTAAACGGGTGTGGCGCATCGGCTTTTACCCTTAAATAACGCGGATCGACCCATTCCCTAAGTTGTTTGACCGACTCTCCTTTCCCCGCCAATTCAATGCCGCTCACTAAAATCAGCAAACTTTTGGCATTTTTTTCACCTTTGGTATTTTTTAAAGCATATTGGGCTTCAATTAGCTCGACTGAAAGTTGTTCTTCTTCCATGAGTTTAAATTCAGTATGTGCTTGTGACATCATCTACCCTATTGTTGTGTTATTTAAGCTCTGCTGATCATTCGTCTATATTTACGATATTAGAATGAGCGACAGACTTTGATCAGTATACGAATATCGACCCATTTTTTAACAACTTTTCGCGTATTTTTGTAGATTAATCTCACACACTGACCTTTGCCGTTTGGAATTCTGTGTAATTTGTCATAGCGACGAGATCAAACTCACATTAAGATTTGCCCATTCAACTCAATAATGAGACACCCTATGTCTAAACTTGCTGCTTTAGATGAGCTGTTAGAACTGTATTATCAATTTAAATATCATAAAAATCCTATGCTTTTTCAACGCTTACAAGATGTTCAAGCATGGCAAAAACAGCGTATGCAACGCACCCATGCCACACAGTTTGCCGAAAAGCACAATGTCTTGATGGCTGAATATTTTTTAAACCGCTTATATGGCGGTCCAGATTTTGACGCTTTGGCAGGTCAAATTGCTCGCCTACTGAAATATGCACACAAAGCTGAAAAAATCATCCCTGAAAATGCAATAAAAACAGGGACTTCTGGGGTAAGTCTGGCGATTTTGGCAGTGCAGTTAGATGAACAAGTCGCGATACAATTGCTACAGGACTATCCTGAAAATATGCCTTTAAATGATGAGATGATGCGTCTGACTTATTTAAAGCTCGATCAGGGCGAAGCACGCTTAAAACAATTAAATATGTTGGATGAACTGGGTAAAAACCTAGATAAATATATGCGCTCTTTTGTGGTCTATACCGCTTTTAAAATGTGTAAAGGCGCGGCGCAAAAATACAGTTTTCAAATTATGTATGAGTTTATGCAAGATGGCTTTTTAGCCATGAAACCATTAAAGTCTGCAGAGAAATTTGTGAAGCAATTTACTACCACAGAACGGGAAATTATTGCCAAAGTACATGCAGGTGATTTACATCCATTTTCATAATCCCAATGTGTGAAATAACCAACACTTATTCAGCACACTTACGCTATCTTTGGTTTTTTCTGTATATTATTCATAACAATTGCATGATGATTACTGTACAAGTGCTTAGAATCTGTCATCATGCATACACTGCAGCCTTAAGCCTTTTTATCCTGAGGAGTGACTCCAATGTCGAATGAAAATCAAACGCCTACCGCTACTCCCGAGTCGGCACAACCAACAGACAAAGTGAGTCCATTCTTAACCGAACCTCTACCGCAAGGCGCTCCACAAGGTCAGCAACAATCTTTAGAACAAAAATTAACGGATACACCTGTTACGGGTTCAGTGCCAAAATATAATTTGCCGCGCGGTGCCAACACAGGCAATGTCGGTGCAACCACACACTTCGGCTACCAAACCGTCAGCAGTGAAGATAAAGCCCAGAAAGTCGCAGAAGTCTTCCACTCGGTTGCAAGCAAATACGACATTATGAACGACTTAATGTCATTTGGTATTCACCGCTTATGGAAACGCTTTGCGATTAATATGTCAGGTGTACGTCGTGGTCAGCGCGTACTGGACATTGCAGGCGGTACGGGTGACTTAGCCAAAGTCTTTAGCCGTGAAGTTGGCCCTACAGGTCATGTGGTACTGTCAGATATTAACGAATCTATGCTGAATGTTGGCCGTGACCGTCTAATTGATGCAGGCTGTACCAATGTCGATTTCGTGCTGGCGAATGCCGAAACTTTAGAACCATTTGAAGACAACAGCTTTGACTTACTGACTATTTCATTTGGTTTACGTAACGTGACCGATAAAGATGCAGCTTTGGCAGCGATGTACCGCGTACTCAAGCCGGGTGGTCGTTTATTGATTTTAGAATTTTCAAAACCAGTATTTGAACCGTTCTCAAAACTCTACGATTTATATTCATTCACAGCATTGCCATTGATGGGTAAAATTGTCGCAAACGACTCAGAAAGCTACAAATACTTGGCTGAATCTATTCGTATGCACCCAGATCAACGCACTTTAAAAGGCATGATGGAACAGGCAGGCTTCCAAAACTGTGATTACCACAACCTGACTGGTGGTATTGTTGCCGTTCACCGTGGTTTTAAACTCTAAGGCGTACCGCAATGTGGTCAATTCTCGCCCTTGGTGCAGTTGAGAAACTGATTCATCATGTTATTGATTTGGATGCGATTACTCGCATCCAGCTCAACCAACTACACGGCAAAATGTTGCGTGTGGTGCTCGATTCGCCACAGCTTTCTGTAGATGTCTTTTTTGATGACAACAAAGTTCGTTTAGAACCTACTGCAACAGGTCACAGCGAGCAGCCTTCTATTTTTGAGCAACGCCCGTTTGATCAAGCGCAAAATATCAGCCCCGCAACGACCACTTTGCATGTTAAAAATGTGGTGCAATTGCTCAAACTGTTGCTATCCGATGAAGTGGGCAATATTCCCCTACAAGGTGACTATCATCTTTTACAAGATATTCAGCGCATTATGCAGCAGGCTGAACTAGACTTGGCCGCACATTTAAGCCCTTGGATTGGTCCTGCTTTGGCTCATGAAGTTGGCAAAATTCAGCTTGCACCCAAGCATTTAAAACGCAGTCTACACAGCCATTTGTTCTTTGCTGAAGATGCCCTAAAAGAAGACAGTGGTCTATTTGCCCCACGCTGGCAAATGGATGACTTACAACAAGACACGCGCATTTTTCAACAAAATTTAGACCGCGCCGAAGCCAAAATTCAACAGCTACAAGCGCAGCTTGATGCACAGCCAGATACCGCTTCTGACACCTTAAACTCCACTCAACCCTAGGGAATAAGTCTTTATGATTCCGCACGTTTCACGTTTACTCGAACTTTGGCGCATTGCCGCGCACTATAGACTCGACACGTTGTTTCCTGCGGAAGAACTACCAGAAAAGGCACGTCATGCGCTCAGTTTTATTCGCATGCACCCTGCGGCTTGGTCAAGTAAAGAACGTAAAAACCCGCTGAAGCTCAAAGAAGCTTTAGAAGAAATGGGACCATTGGCAATTAAACTTGGGCAATTGCTGTCTACGCGTCGTGACCTGATTCCGCCTGAAGTTTTACAGCAATTGGTGTTGCTACAAGACCGTGTCAAACCATTCGGTTCTGACGTGGCACAAATGCGAATTCAGCAATCGCTCAAGGCAGACATCAACACCCTGTTTGCCCGTTTTGATGAGCAACCTTTAGCAGCAGCCTCCATTGCGCAAGTCCATACCGCTGCCTTGCATGATGGTCGTGAAGTCGTCGTTAAAGTCACCCGTCCCGATATTCGCCAGCAAATTCTACAAGATTTTGAAATTCTGGAATGGCTCGGTGCAGCACTGGAAAAACGTCTGGAAGCGGCACGCGCTCTACATTTATCTGAAATTATTCAGGACTATCGTCAAATTATTCTCAACGAACTGGATTTGACCTTAGAAGCGGATAACACCCGCCGCATGCGTCACTACTTTACAGGCTCAAGCATGATGTACGTGCCTGAAGTCTATATGGACAGTAAAGATGTGATGGTGGCAGAGCGCATTACAGGTGTGCCAATTTCCGACACGGCAACCTTTGATCGTTTGGGGATGAATCGTGCCGATTTGGCAGAAAAAGGCCTCACGATTTTCTTTACCCAAGTGTTCCGTGACAACTTTTTCCATGCCGATATGCATCCTGGCAACGTCTTTGTGGAAACCATCAATCCGAATAATCCGCGTTTTATTGCGCTAGATTGTGCGATTATGGGCGAGCTGTCCAAGCATGACCAAATGACCGTAGCACGTATGTTGCTGGCGGTGATGAACAGCAACTTTATGCAGCTGATTCAAGTGGTACACCAAGCTGGCTGGATTCCACCGGGCACAGATCAAGATGCTCTCGCCCGTGAAATGCGCCGTACTGTCGGGCCAATGGTGTCTAAACCGATGCACGAATTGGACTTTGCAGGCATTCTGATTCAGGTCATGGATATTGCACGTCGTTTCCATTTGGAAATTCCACCGCAATTGATGCTACTCCTGAAAACATTGGTGCATGTTGAAGGCTTGGGCACAGACTTATATCCAGAACTGGATATCTGGAAACTGGCAAAACCAATTTTAACGGATTGGATTAAAGCCAATATGAATCCAGTCAAAAATGTCAAAGAAATTGGGCAGCAAATTCCCGACCTGTTACTGGGTGCGCAAGACTTACCAAGTTTAATGATTGACAGTTTAAATGGTTTAAAAAACCAATCGGCTTGGCATTCCAAACAATTGCATGAATTACAAAGCATGCGTCTACAAATGGAACATCAGCAAAAACGCAGCTGGATTTTTGGCAGCATTATGGCCATTTTCCTCTCCATTGCGATTATTGCACCGTGGTATGTCTCTATTGTTTTAATCGCGTTGGCAAGTTTCTTGGCGATTTGGCGTATAGCTAAATAAAGCCACATTGCTTGATAACAAACTGATTAGACGATAAAAAAATTAGAAAGCCTGTTTTAAAGCAGGCTTTTTTATCACGCTGATTTTCTCTAACTCATCCTAAAAACTACCGCATGACTCATCAGTCACCAAATGATGCCTCTCGCCATTGTTGCAAAAATCACCACGCCTACAATTAATGCACATTTGTAGCGTTATAGATCAAGCATGACTCAGCTTTTGCATAAACGTGCCCCTGCACTCAGTATTCGCGCAGGACATCTGGCACGCCAACTGATTGAACAAGAAGGCTTACATGCCCAACACGTCGATATTATTCCAGGTGCAGCAGGCGGCCCCAAAGGTATTGGCATTCAAGGCTTAGACCAAGCTATTTTTGGCGAGTTTTTTGCCCAAGCCCCAAAGCGTCGTACTGTGGTCGGTTCTTCAATTGGCAGTTGGCGCTTTGCCAGTATTTTGGCGTGGGGCGCAAAACAAGGCACTGAACGCCTGTCCGATTTATATACCAACTTGTATTTTCATAAAAAAATGTCGCGCCAAGAAGTCGCTGAGATTTGTCAAAATATGCTGTTTGAACTGATTCAGGGACAGCAACAACAACTGATTCAGCATCCTGACTATCACCTCACGGTCATTTCCGTCAAAGCTCAACATATTTTCCAAAGTGACCAAGCCTTGCCTTTGCTAGCATCTGTGGCTGGAATTATTGGTAGCAATGCCATTGCGCGCAAACATAACCGCTTATTTATGCAACGCGTCATCAGTCAACCTGCACAGGGGCAGCAGTTTATGGTAGAAGATGATTTTGTCACCCATTACCAAGCCCTGAATGAACAAAATGTCGCACCGTGGCTGCTCGCCTCAGCATCTATTCCAGGGGTCATGTCTGCCATTCGTGACATTCCTGATGCGCCTGTAGGCAGTTATCGGGATGGTGGCTTAATTGACTACCATTTAGACTTACCTTACCAAAGTCAAGGTATTGTGCTGTATCCACACTTTACTGACAGCATTACTCCGGGCTGGTTCGATAAAATGTTGAAAAACCGCAAGGCCAATCCTGAAAATCAGGCACGTACACTTTTGCTATCACCTTCGGCAGAATATTTAAGCAGCCTGCCTTTAGGCCGTTTGCCAGATCGTAAAGACTTCACTTTAAAAGGTCTAGATCAAGCGCAGCGAATTCGCTTATGGAAACAGTCCGTAGCAGAAAGCCAACGTTTGGGCGATGAATTCTTGGAAATGGTGGAAAAACAAAACTTCCCACAGTTTATGCAAACGCTTTGACAGCATAAATCTAGCAAGATAATTTAGGTAAATTGTCCTGAATCACGTACACTATAGGGACGATGCAAAATCGTGCGCTTAGAAAATGGCGTCCATACAATTTAAATTAATTTTGGTGAACAACTCATGAATAACTTGCAATGGCTCGATGAAGTAAAATTTAACGAACAAGGATTAGTGCCTGCCATTGCACAACATCATCAAACAGGACGTGTATTGATGGTGGCGTGGATGAACCGTGAAGCATTAGCACTGACTGCCGAAAAAAATCAGGCGGTGTATTTTTCACGCTCACGCAATAAATTGTGGCACAAAGGCGAAGAGTCTGGACACTTTCAAACCGTGCATGAGATTCGTCTGGACTGCGATGCCGATGTGATTATCCTGCAAATTGAACAACATGGTGGAATTGCTTGCCACACAGGGCGTGAATCTTGTTTCTATCGCAAACTCACCGCCAATGGTTGGGAAATTGTAGATGCACAACTGAAAGACCCGAATCAAATTTATAGTGAACAAACCGCCAATGCTCACACCTTAGCCATGAGCCAATCAAAGGCACAAGCCGAACAGGTCGAAGTTTTGGCTTATTTAGGGCAAATGATGAGCGAGCGCAAAACCGCTAATCCAGACTCGTCTTATGTAGCCAAGCTATGCCATAAAGGCTTGAATAAAATTTTGGAAAAAGTCGGTGAAGAAACGGTGGAAGCAATTATTGCCGCCAAAGATTTCAACACCGAAGCCAATGCCAACAACAAAAATGACCTGATTTATGAAGTGGCCGATTTATGGTTCCACAGCATTGTCATGTTGGGTTATTTCGATATTGAACCGCAAGTGGTACTGAATGAATTGGCTCGTCGTCAAGGTTTATCAGGCTTGGTTGAAAAAGCCAACCGTAGCCATTAACGCGAAAAGCCAACCCTGATCTGTGTCTGTAATCACCAAGCCTCGCCCGACCTATGAGCAAGCCACTGCTATAGATAATGCACGTCTGGGCAAATCTTTTAAAGTGATTGCCTATGCAGGTACAGGTAAAACCACGACCTTACAAATGATCAGTGATGCCATGCCAGAACGGCGTGGCATGTACTTGGCATTTAACAAAGCCATTGCCGCAGAAGCACAAAGTAAATTTCATCGTCAGGTCGATTGTCGTACTTTTCACTCGCTCGCTTATCGCAGCGTTCCACGTGGAGTCACCGACAAATTACGCCTGCCACGTTTAAGTCCAAGTTTTATTGCCAAAGAATATCGTTTAGAACCGATTACCCTTAGACGCATGATGGGCGGACGCTATGAAAAATATGTGTTGATGCCAAGCCGTTTAGCCAGCTTGGTAGCCAATGCCGTGAGTCATTTCTGCTCGACCAGTTCGCAATACCCTGCCCCACGACATTTACAAGCACCCGGTTGGTTGCATCCAGACGACATCGACACCTTACAAAAGCATCTTTATCCTGCGGTAGAACGACGCTGGCTGGAATCGATTGACCCAAATCATCAGGCAGGCATTGGACACGATATTTATCTGAAACTTTGGGCCTTGTCTGAACCGAACATCCCCGCCGATTATGTGTTGTTTGACGAAGCTCAAGATGCAGACCCGCTCATGCTGGGCATTTTACTCAAGCAACGTAATACTCAAGTGATTTATGTGGGCGATGCACATCAGCAAATCTATGCTTGGCGTGGTGCAATCAATGCCATGCAGCAATTGCCTTTGCCTGAATCACGGTTGACCACATCGTTCCGTTTTGGTGAAGAAATTGCGCTGACTGCCAATGCCATTTTAGGCGGGCTAAACGAAACCGTGCCACTCTTGGGCAATCCAGAATTACATTCCAAAGTGGTCAACAAACCGCATACCAAAATGCGCGACGCCATTTTATGCCGCACCAACGCCCGTGCCATGGAACTGCTACTGGCAGGTTTAGTGCATGGCGATAAAGTCAGTCTGCAAGCCGACCATGTGCGCTTAAACCGTTTTGTGGATGCTGCCGCAATGCTCAAACAAGGCAAACGTGTGACCGATGTTCCTGAATTGGCATGGTTTAACTCTTGGCATGATGTGCACGAATATTGTGAAACCAACGATGGCAGCGACATTAAGCCTTTGGTCAAACTGGTGGATGATCATGGTACTGATCCACTCAAACGGGCGTTGGCAAAAATCACCCCAATTGACCAAGCCGACTATATTATTTCGACAGCGCATAAAGCCAAAGGTTTAGAATGGAATCGGGTACATATTGAAGACGACTACCAATTTAAACTGAACGACAAAGAGCATAAAATTAGCGATGAAGAATTAAGATTACTGTATGTGGCATGCACACGTGCTAAAGTCAGTTTAAATATTCATCATATTTACGATTTGGTACAACAACTGAAAATAAAAATGCCGACATCGTTACGCAAAGCGGTGGGGTAATTGCAGCAGGTGCGCTATGAAAATTACATCGGTTCATTTCAGACACATCACCCATTTTGCAGACCTAAAACTCGAACTCAATTATCACGATCTTCCCATCACCCTTATTTTAGGAGACCAAAGTGCGGGGAAGACTTCGCTATTACGCTTTAGTTATCAGGCACTAACCTGGTTTGCTGCACGTTATAAAGATTTACGCACTGCGGGCTTGGTCATGCAAGATCAAGATATTATGCAAACGCGCTTACAAGCAAAAATTGATGTGTGTGTGGAGATTCCAGCAGAAATAGGCAGTTTGGCAGAATCAAGCAACACGCAAATTGAAAGCACCCAACATTGTGACTGGCAATTATATAAAACCCTGAATAGTAGCGGCGTAGGAGTAAGCAAAGCAGAAACCGCCAAGCTTGAAAAAATGGTGCAGCTCTATCAACACGCCATTAAACATGACCCGATGCAAGGTCTACCGCTGATTGCCTACTACCCTGCAGAACGCTTCGTGAATGAAGTTAATTTACTCAATAAAAATAATCCGCTGATTTTACAACCTGGACATGCCTACGAAATTGCTGCGATTCCATTCACGACATTTACTCGTTTTTTTGAATGGTTGCGGGAAATTTCCGATATTGAAAATGCCCAAAGTGCGCAGCTTTTACACAAGCTATATCAGCAACAACAAAGCGAACTCGCACAAACCCTGAATCAGTCCTTATTGCATGCCTATACCCAAATGCATGCACCGAGTTTACAAGCACTGAAAGATGCCTTACAAATCGTGCTGCCTGAAATTGAAGACCTATATCTACAACATCTGCCTAAATTACAACTCATGGTGCGCTGTCAGGGCAAAGATATGCTGTATCAGCAATTGTCGAACAGTCAGCGCAACTGGATTGCTCTGGTAGGCGATATTGTACGTCGCCTCTGTTTGCTAAACCCAAACAGTTTGTATCCGTGTCGCGAGGGAGATGGTATTTTGTTGATTGACCAGATTGATCATCAGCTCGATCAACAACAGGCCGCACAAATACTGACCCGTTTACATCAAGCTTTTCCGCGCTTACAAATTATTGCCACAGGCAACCGCAGCGAACTTTTGGAACAAGCGGAACGCTTTCAATGTTTAAAACTGGAACATCAACAGCTGCATCCCATCGCATGGCAAAGCTTACAACCGCAGTTTGCAGAAATTTATGCTGATGTGCTAGAAACCACTCACACGACAGAAGACGTCAGCCTACAAGAACAAAACCCAACACAATTAGGCACGGCTGAAATTTTGCAGCAGATTCAAAACCATTTAACTGCCGAACAAAAACAGGAATTGCTGCAACGCTTACAGCAATTGGATAGTGAGCCAACACCTGATCAATTGCCTGAATCTTAATTGCCGAAGTCTTTCAAGGCATACTTGGCCAAAAAGCAAGGAAATACTTTATCCCGCATATAACAGACGGTATATAATGACTTTGCTGTATGCAAAAAAAATTGATGTTGTTTTATTCATGTAATAAAATCAGATTAATTTTGAACTTTTATAGTAAAATCCGATTTTGCTGTAGTTTTTAAAGTTGCGCAATACAACTTTTTTTATACCTTGAATAGTGTCTATTGACCTTTCAAACACGGTGAATGCTGTAAAAATGCAGCAGATGCAGATCAACTTCATCCATAATTCAACTAGGTTGTAGATTGACGCATCTAAATATTTTTAACACAGCTTTAACCAAACCAAGCACAACCTTATTCGCTGCATCGTCAGCGAAAGATCAGCATATTTTTTGCTGCTTGAGCCGCCTAGCCATGTAAAATTATTTTTGCATGATCTTGTTTTGAGTTTAAGTTGCGACAATACGCTCATCAAAACAATAGACTACGTGTTTACTGACACGACTGATTGGCTTTCAAGATTGAATCTTTTGGATGGTGTGTTGCTGTCCTGTAATCCTTGGAAGATAAGATTCATCCTTTAGGTTTTCAACCTATTCACGACAATGGATATGAGTGTGCTACCGATTATTATATTGTTACCGTTAGTACTGGGCACAACCCTTGTCTCGTGGCTGAAACAATTTTCACGCGGGGTAACGGCTTTAGGGGCGATTGGCGTCAGTCTGAGCAGTCTTATTCTGCTCCTGACTCAAGCAAAAGCAGTCTTTAATGGCGAAACGATCATTCAAACATGGTCTTGGCTGCCACAGTTGGGGATTGATTTAAGCTTTCGTCTAGATGCGCTTGGTTTATTATTCTCCTTGCTGATCACGGGGATCGGCACACTCATTTTTATTTATGCCTATTATTATTTAAGTCCACAAAACTCGCTCAGTAAACTCTATGTTCTCCTCATGCTGTTTATGGCTGCCATGTTGGGAATTTCGCTCTCCAATAACCTGATTTTGTTGCTGACTTTTTGGGAACTGACCAGTATTTCCTCTTTCTTATTGGTGGGTTATTGGAGCAATTACGAGGCAGCACAACGCGGCTCACGTATGGCACTGACCATTACAGGCATGGGCGGACTCGCCATGCTCGGTGGTTTTGTGTTATTGGCGCAAATCACAGGCACCTATCAAATTGACCAAATCTTAATGATGACTGAACAAATTCAAAGTCATCATTTATTTGTACCAACTTTATTGCTGATTTTATTGGGTGCATTTACCAAAAGTGCGCAATTTCCGTTTCACTTCTGGCTACCCAATGCCATGGCTGCACCCACGCCTGTTTCTGCCTATCTACATTCGGCAACGATGGTCAAAGCAGGGATTTTCTTGCTGGCGCGCTTATTGCCAATTTTTGCAGGCGCAGCGTTATATCACAACCTAGTCACCTTTATTGGTCTATTTACCCTGTGTATGGCAGCATTCTTTGCCATTTTCAAAGAAGATTTAAAAGGCTTATTGGCGTATTCCACCATCAGTCATTTAGGTCTGATCATGTGCTTACTCGGCATTGGTTCACCGTTAGCAGTAGCTGCTGCAATTTTCCACATCATCAACCACGCCACCTTTAAAGCGGCCCTGTTTATGATTGCAGGAATTATCGACCACGAATCAGGCACACGTGATTTACGCAAACTTAGTGGCTTATGGCAACTATTACCCTTTACCGCCACCCTCACTATGATTACCGCGGCCTCTATGGCTGGCGTACCGTTGACCAACGGCTTTTTGTCCAAAGAAATGTTCTTCACTGAACTGGTAGCAAACTTATCTGGCCCTGTACTGTTGGTTTCTGCAATTGTTGCGACACTGGCGGGTATTTTTGCAGTGGCCTATTCAATACGTTTGGTACACGGCGTTTTCTTTGATGGTCCAATTGGTAAAGATGTCCCAAACAAAGAAGCTCACGAACCTCCGTTTGGCATGCGTGCACCCGCAACTTTATTGGCTGTTTTATGTATTTTAGTCGGCTTGATGCCTGCCTTATTGGTCGAGCATATTGTCAATAGCACGACTCGTGCCAGTACCCAACTGTCGCAGTTTGAAGGCACACATCTGGCAATTTGGCATGGCTTTAATCTTCCCCTGCTGATGAGTGTTATTGCACTGCTTGGCGGGATCATTTTCTATTTCTCGCTCGCCAAAGGTGGAAAAATCCGTGAAATTGACCTCGACCCACATTTAGGTCAATTCCAAGGCAAACTGCTGTTTGAATTATTCTTAAAACATTTGCTACAAGTTTCACGCAAAATCAAACGTAAAACCGAAAATGGTTCACTGCAAAGCTATTTGGTGTGGATCATTGCTTTTACGGTATTCATGGTCGCGCTACCATTATTCAATCAGGGATTAACAACTGGCACACGTGAACTCACACATGCGCCTATGATTGCCATTGTTTTATGGTTATTGCTGTTCTCTGCCTGCTGGATGATGCTGTGGTTCCACCATGAGCGCATCAAAGCTGTCTTAATCAGCGGTGCAGTTGGCTTGGTCGTCACCATGATGTTTGTCGGACTGTCTGCTCCCGACTTGGCACAAACTCAAATCACGGTTGATGTCGTCACCACTGTTTTATTGCTGATGAGTCTATCGCTGCTCCCACAATTGACCCCGTATGAATCTAGCCGTTCACGTCGTTGGCGAGATGCCTTCATTGCGATTGGTGGCGGCATTGGTATCGGCTGGATTGCGTGGCTGGTTATGACTCGCGACCACAATTCAATTTCATGGTTCTTTAATCAGCAATCCATTCCACTCGGTGGCGGAACCAACGTGGTCAACGTCATTTTGGTGGACTTCCGTGGTTTCGATACCTTTGGTGAAATTACCGTCTTGGGCATTGCTGCGATTGGTACGCTGTGTTTAATGGATGGTATGCGTGCGCACGGCACTATCATGACCCAAGGTTTAACCTATCGCTTTAATCCTTCACCGTTGATGCTGCGGATTACCGCCTCATGGATTTTACCTATCGCCCTTGTGGTCAGCCTGTATATTTTCTTGCGCGGTCATAACTTACCAGGCGGTGGCTTTATTGCGGGCTTAATTACCGCAATGGCGTTGATCATCCAATACATTGCGCTTGGTCAAGACCACACCGAACAAATGCTCAAAGCTAAATCTGGACGTTTATACGAAATCTGGATTGGCGTGGGTTTAAGTATTGCAGGTCTGACAGGACTTGCCGCATGGTTCTGGGGACGTCCATTCCTCACCAGCGCACATATTTATGTCAATCCTCCGATTATTGGTGAAATGCACCTCGCTTCGGCTGCCTTATTTGATGTAGGCGTGTATGTCACGGTGGTTGGTGCGGTAATGTTGATGATTTCTGTCTTGGGCGACTCACGTCACTCAGGCATGTCTGGCCCACTTCCAAAGGAGTAATGCAATGATTAGTATTGAGTTTTTAATTGCGTCTGCCATTGGAATGTTAGTCGCGACAGGAATCTATTTAATTTTACGTGCCCGTACCTTTCCTGTGGTACTGGGCTTGGCCATGATTGGCTATGCGGTCAATATCTTCTTATTCAGTATGGGGCGTATTCAATTAAATGCACCTGCTATTTTGACCGAAGCCAGTAAAACCAGTGACCCACTCCCACAAGCTTTGGTTTTAACAGCCATTGTCATTGGTTTTGCTACCACTGCCTTTATTGTGCAATTGGCACTGCGCAGTCGCTATGAAACCGGTAGTGACCATGTCGATGCCAAAGAAGAACATCCACTGCTTGACCCACGTGAGGATGAGCCATAATGACTGATTTCCTCCAATTTTGGCTACAGCATTCACCTATTTTTAGCATCCTGATTCCAACCTTTACCGCATTTATTTTAGTGCTATTAGGCAATCCGGGCTTTGGTTCACTCTCACATGACTGGCGTCAGCCATGGCGTCGTGGCATTAGCTATCTTTCTGCCACACTCGGTTTAGTCACTGCAATTAGCTATTTAATTCAAGTCAGCAGTGGGCAAATTATTATTTATAATTTGAGCGAATGGGCCGCCCCGTTTGGCATTATTTTAGTGCTAGATCAACTGTCTGCCCTCATGTTGGTACTGACTTATTCACTTGCCTTGCCATTACTGTGGTTTTCCAGCAAAAAATGGGATGAACGTGGTCGCTATTTTCATACCATGGTGCATTTCCTACTCATGGGACTTTGCGGTGCATTCCTCACAGGCGACTTATTTAACCTGTTCGTATTTTTTGAAATCTTGTTGCTCGCCTCGTATGTGTTGTTATTGCACGGTCAAGGCAAAGCACGTTTTCAACTCGGGATTCATTACGTCACCATCAACCTGTTGGCCTCTGCCCTGTTCCTAATTGGTTTGGGGATGATTTACGGCAGTGTCGGCAGTTTAAACATGACCGATGTGGCACGTCTTATTCCGCTACTCGATGCTGATGCACATAAAATTGCGGTGGCAGGTGGCTTACTGCTATTTGTGGTATTTGGTATTAAAGCCGCTATGCTTCCTGTCGGTTTCTGGCTTCCTAAAACCTATGCCGTGGCGACAACCCCTGTGGCAGCCTTATTCACCATCATGACCAAAGTGGGTGTGTATGCCATTTTGCGGGTCAATGGAACCGTATTTGATGATGCACTGAGCCATAAAATCCTACAAGACTGGTTGCTGCCGATTGGTCTAATTACCTCACTGTATGGGGTCATTGGCGCAATTGGTGCAGAGCGCTTACGTCGTTTTGTCGGTTTTATGGTGCTGTCTTCGATTGGTACGATCCTGATCGCCATTTCGATGCTGAACACACAGGCATGGTCAGCCGCACTGTATTACTTAGTACACAGTACCTTAATTGCAGCGGCTTTCTATTTGCTGTGTGGCTGGATTACCTCACAACGTGGCGCATTTAAAGATCACTTCAATATTGCCCCGCAAATGAAGCAACACAAAGTACTGGCAATCACATACTTCATGATTGCCTTAATGATGGCAGGTTTGCCACCGTTTAGTGGCTTTTTGGGCAAGGTCTTTATTTTGCAAGCCACCGCCAATATGGCACATCAAGGCTGGATTATTGGCATTATTCTCTTGGTCAGCTTGCTGAGTATTATTGCATTCACCCGTGTCGGCTTTATTTTATTTTGGCGCGCGACCAAACCTGAAGATGATGCGCAAACTGAAGCCTATTATGAATATCAGGCACTACCTGCGATTGCACCGCCCCGTAATGACCGTGTCATTTATTTTCTCCTAACGGGTTTAGTGCTGTACGTGGTATTTGCCAATCCAATTCAACAATATATGCTGAATACTGCACAGCAGATTCAACATAATGCGGCCTATGAAGCACTGATTCTGAAAAAAGACCGTGCTGCAAATGTGATTAGCGTACAACCTTATGATCCATTGTACTTACCTCAAACCAAGTACGGTGGCGAAGCAATTGACACCAATGCACATTTAATTCCCTATGTGATTGATCCAAACACCTTGGAAGGCGAGCATATTTCTGACTATAAACAACGTCAGATTCAACAGCAAAATCGTGAGGAAGCACAGCAACCTAGCGATACTCAACTCAAACCTGCGGAGCCCTAAACATGCAAAAAACGAGACCAAAAACTTCGTTTTGGGATAACCTGCTGCCACACCCGTTTGTATCTGTCTTGGTGGCACTGAGTTGGCTGATGTTGGCGCATAGTGTTTCTGCAGGGAATCTGTTGATGGCACTGGTCTTGGCGCTCTTGATTCCCAAACTGATCCAGCCCTTTATTGCGCGTACACCAGACATCAACTGGACTGCAGCCATTCGCTTATTCTTCGTGGTGGTCTGGGATATTATGATTTGTAATATTCGTGTCGCAAAACTGGTACTTGGCCCAACAGACCGTATGCAGCCAAAATGGTTCCGTGTCCCTCTCGAAACACAACACGAACAGGTCAACAGTATTTTGGCGATGATCATTACCACCACACCAGGCACGGTTACAGCAGGTATTGACCAAGACCGTGGCGATATTTTGGTGCATGCCTTAAACACTGCAGATGAAAGTGTAGATATTCAAGACATCAAAAATCGTTATGAAAAACCGCTGATTGAAATTTTTGGTGCACAGTCAGGAGAAAAGCAATGATGATTCTGCCTTATGCACTTGGAATCTGCATGGTTGCGATTACGCTGTCCATGTTTATGTGCCTATATCGCCTGATTATTGGCCCTTCAATTGTAGACCGCCTGTTGGCCTTGGATACCTTGTTTTTAAATGCGACCTGCTTGGTGGTGGTTCTGGGTATCTATTGGACCAGTACCTCATTATTTGAAGGTGCGTTATTGGTGGCGATGCTAGGCTTTGTGTCTACTGCAGCACTGGCGCGTTACTTCACCAGTGGTCATGTGATTGATTAAGGAGAATGAACATGCAATTACTCATGGAAATTTTAGTGTCATTCTTTTTAATTATTGGCGCATTTTTCATGTTGGTGGGCGGCATTGGCATGGTTCGCCTACCCGACTTATTTATGCGACTGCATGCCCCTACAAAATCCAGCACTTTAGGACTAGGCAGTTTCTTAATTGCAGCCATTATTTATGCGGCATTTGAAGGACGATTTGGCTTTGCAGAAGTATTAATCACCCTATTTGCGTTTATTACCGCGCCTGTTTCTGCCAATTTAATGGCACAGGCAGCACTGCATTTACGTTTACGTTCGATGAGTGGCAATGTGCCTGAAACCTTAGACCGTCCATTACCGTGGCAACGCCAACGTCGTAATTTACGTCGTTATGAAAAAAAGTCCCATGATGATTTGGTCTAGAATATTAGTCAGGCATTAAAAAAAGCATCGTATCCGATATAACCTTGCTTACATTGCAAAAGCTCAAACATGATAGACAAAAAAATGCCACCCGAAGGTGGCATTTTTTATCATCACTGATTTATTCTTCATCTTGCTTAGGTGCTGCAGGAGGTAAATCTTTTACCGCTTCTGCAATCAAACCAAACATATAGTTACCATAGGCATTGGTTTTATCGTAGTGAAAACGCAAACGCGGGGTAATACGTGTCTTAATACGACGGCTTAACTCATGGCGCAAGAAGCCTGATGCTTTATTCAACACATCCAAGGTTTCTTTATTTGCCGTTTCGCTTTGCTCATCGCCTAATTCACGTCCCATGACGGTCACGTACACTTCCGCATATCCTAAGTCTGGGCTCACCTTCACTGCAGAGATGGTCACAAGACCACCTAAGCGTGGATCTTTCAGCTCTTGGCGAATCAGTTCTGACAGCTCACGCTGTACTGTATCCGCCATACGCTTCAGACGTTGACTACCCGCCATTAAAGACTCCGTTTAATCAATTGAACATCGTACACTTCAATCTTATCAAGTGGTTTGATGTCTTTATAGCCTTTTACTGCAAGACCACATTCCATACCTGCGCGAACTTCTTCCACCACGTCTTTATAACGACGAAGTGACTCAAGCTCACCTTGGAATACCACCACATCATCACGTAATACGCGAATTGGTTTGTTACGGTGAAGTACGCCTTCAAGTACCATACAACCTGCAGCTGCACCGAACTTACTTGAGTGGAACACTTCACGCACTTCTGCAACACCCAAAATAGTTTCACGGTGTTCAGGTGCAAGCTTACCGCTCATCGCATCTTTCACATCATCAATTAATTGATAGATGATGCTGTAGTAACGAATGTCAATACCATCGGCATCGGCTTTTTGACGCGCAGTATTGTCAGCACGTACGTTAAAGCCCAGTAATACAGCTTCTGAAGATTCTGCAAGCGTAACGTCAGACTCAGTGATCGCACCTACGCCTGAACCAATCACACGTACACGTACTTCATCGGTAGATAACTCGCCCAATGCAACAATCAAGGCTTCCAAAGTACCTCGTACATCGGTCTTCAATACCACATTGACAAATGGAACGTCTTTTTTGCCCATTGATGCCATGATGTTTTCAAGACGCATTGCGCTTTGACGCTCAAGACGTTTTTGACGCTCACGATCCATACGCGCATCGGCAACTTCACGTGCTTTCTTCTCGTCATTTACAACAAGAACTTCGTCACCTGCCATTGGCGCTTCAGGTAAACCTAAAATTTCAACTGGAATTGAAGGACCTGCAGATTTAATACGCTTACCGTTTTCATCAGTCATGGCACGTACGCGACCATAAGATGAACCTGCAAGTACCAAGTCACCTACATTCAAAGTACCGTTTTGTACCAGAATTGACGTCACTGCACCGCGACCTTTATCTACACGCGCTTCAATCACCACACCTTGCGCTGCACCTTCTTCAGATGCTTTCAATTCCATCATTTCTGCTTGAATTGAAATTAAGTCAAGAAGTTCATCAATACCTTGACCTGAATGCGCCGAAACCATTGCAACAGGTACGTCACCGCCCCATTGTTCAGGTACGATTTCTTTGGTGGTCAATTCATTCAATACGCGGTCTGGATCAGCCGATTCTTTGTCCATTTTGTTAATGGCAACAATAATTGGCGTACCCGCTGCACGCGCATGGTCAATGGCTTCTGCAGTTTGTGGCATCACACCATCATCTGCCGCAACGACCAATACCACGATATCTGTCGCTTTCGCACCACGTGAACGCATTGCAGTAAACGCTGCGTGTCCCGGTGTATCTAAGAAGGTGATAATGCCTTTATCGGTTTGTACGTGGTATGCACCAATGTGCTGGGTAATACCACCCGCTTCGCCTGCAGCCACTTTGGCACGACGAATACGGTCAAGTAATGATGTCTTACCATGGTCAACGTGACCCATGATGGTCACCACTGGTGGACGTGTCGTTTGAACACCACGTGCCTCTTCAGCAGCTTCAAGTAAGTTATCTTCAGCTTGCGTATCAGATACTAGAACTGGGTTGTGGCCCATTTCCTCAACTACAAGTGCTGCAACTTCTTGCTCAATCGCTTGGTTTTGCGTAACTAACTCACCCATTTTCATGAGTGATTTAATAACTTCGCGTACTTTAACTGCCATTTTTGCAGCCAAGTCCGCAACCACAATCGTTGCACCAATTTCAACATCATAAACTTGTTTTTTAACTGGTTTTTCAAAGCCGTGCTTGTTGGCTTGGCTCGTTTTCAAACCGCGTTTATGTGAGTTTTGGCTGAAAGACTGTTCTTCCTGACCACGACGACCACCTTTTTTCGGTGAACGTGTATTGGTGGTGCTGGTACCACGCTTGATTTCACGGTCTTCTTTGGCAAATGAATCTTCATAAGCCTGACCCACAAGACCAGCCGCCAATGGAGAATCATCTACCACACGAATGGTAGCGGTTGCATCTTCATTTGAGTATTTAGATGCCATCTGACGCATTTGCTCAAGCGTACGTTGCTGCGCTTCTTCAGCAGCTTTACGACGTGCTGCTTCTTCAGTCGCTTTCAACTGAGCTGCTTGCGCTTCACGCGCT
The DNA here is from genome assembly GCF_013417365.1 of Acinetobacter sp. YH12252. Lineage (NCBI taxonomy): Bacteria > Pseudomonadati > Pseudomonadota > Gammaproteobacteria > Moraxellales > Moraxellaceae > Acinetobacter > Acinetobacter sp. YH12252. The sequence continues at coordinate 148,757 of NZ_VPEA01000004.1, read as the reverse complement.
TTCTTTTGCTCAGGTGTTTCAGTGACTTTCACTGCTTGCTTCACAATTGGCTTGTTGGTTGACTTACGTTTCACCACAACCGCAGCTTTTGCAACTTCTTGCTTGGCTGTTTCTTGCTTGGCTGCTGCACGCATTGCATCTAAAGCTTGTTTCGCTTTTGCGGCACCTGCTTGAGGCGCGTCTGCTTTCGCTTTGCTCTTTTCTGCCACGTCACGTGCTTGCTGTTCTGCTTGCGCTTTTTCAGCTGCTTCCGCCTGTGCTTTTGCCAGTGCTTCCGCTTTAATCTGTTCAGGATCAGGCTTTACAAATGTATGCTTCTTACGAACTTCTACATTAATCGTTTTCGCTTTGCCCGAAGTACTTGCCACTTTAGCGGTACTGGTGGTTTTACGTTTCAACGTGATTTGTCCTGCATTACCCTCTTGACCGTGAACCTTTTTTAAATGGTTCACTAGGGTACTTTGTTGTTCAGTGGAAATAATATCGTCAGCCTTACGCTGTGGTAAACCTGCGTCACGAACCTGTTCCAGGAGTTTCTCAACTGGACGACCTACACTGAGCGCTAACTCTTTAATCGACTTGTCCGTCATATATTACCTCCTAGTTAAACCATGATTCGCGCGCTTTCATAATCAATTGACCCGCTTTTTCTGTACCTAGACCTTCAATATCTTCGATATCGTCAGTCGCTTGGTCAGCTAAATCATCAACTGTAATGACACCACGAGCGGCAAGCGCATAAGCGATCTCTTGTGTCATGCCTTCCATTGCTAGAAGTTCTTCACTCGGATCTTGGATATTTTCTTGCTGTTGCAATGCTTCTGCCAAAGCCACTTCTTTGGCACGGCCTTGTAACATTTCAACAAGTTCTTCATCTAAATCAATTTCGTCAAATGTTTCCGCAGGAACATACGCAATTTCTTCTAATGAAGTGAAGCCCATTTCTACCAATGCCATCGCCAAATCTTCAGCAATGTCTAGACGTGAAACAAACAAGTCCAAGTATTGTTGCGCTTCATTTTGCTGACGTGCGTGATACTCTTCTTCAAGCATCATGTTCAGCTTGTAACCTGTGAGTTCAGAGGCTAAACGTACGTTTTGACCTTGTGAACCAATTGCACGTGCCAACTGATCGCTGGTTGCGAAAATAATGTCGGCAGTACGTTCTTCTTCATCAATCACAATACCCGATACATCGGCTGGCTCTAAAGCACTGGCGATATATTGTGCTGGATCATCAGACCACACCACAACATCAATACGCTCACCATTTAACTCTTGCTGTACCGCTTGGATACGTGTACCACGCATACCAATACATGCACCTACAGGGTCAATACGATGGTCGTTGGTTTTTACTGCAATTTTTGCACGTACACCTGGCTGACGCGCTGCTGCTTTAATTTCGATGATTTCTTCAGAAATTTCTGGAATTTCTTTTTTCATCAATGCAATCAGCATTTCAGGCTTGGCACGTGACAACAACAATTGTGCACCACGACCTTCACGGTTCACGCTGTACAAAATTGCATTCACACGCTGCTTAGGACGCAAAATTTCTTTGGCGATCATTTCTTCACGCGCCAAATATGCTTCTGCATTGTCGCCCAAATCAATAATAAAGCCATCTTTGGTTTGCTTTTTCACTTCACCGTAAATCAGCTCGCCTACTTTGGCTTCATAAGCATCTGCAACCAATGCGCGTTCTGCTTCACGAATTTTTTGCACAATCACTTGCTTGGCAATTTGCGCAGCAATACGACCGAAGTCAATTGACTCAACTTCAAGTTCGCGAATATCGCCAATTGACCACTTTGCAGGGTCTACATCAGAAATTGCATCTTGGCATGCAGGCATTTCATGATCTTCATCTGCCACCACTTCCCACTGACGGAAAGTGCTGTAGTCACCTGTTTTACGATCAATTTCCACACGTAAACGTGCTTCTTCTGAGTTTGTGCCTTCGTAGAATTTCTTTTTCGTCGCAGCAACAAGAGCCTGTTCAAGCGCCTCAAAAATTGCCTCACGACTTACACCTTTTTCGTTACTAACCGTTTCAACGACGGTAAGAATTTCACGTGCCATAAGTCACCTATTCGTTCAGATTCTTATTAATTTGATTAATCTTGGTAAATCAGGTTTGCTTTATCAATATTGTGACTGTCAATCTCCAATACCTGCTGTTTTTCCACTTCGACCTGAATGGTTTCATTTTCCAGATCTACAGCAACCAATTTCGCTTGAAATTTACGACGGTTTTCTACAGCACTGATTAAACGTAACGCAATGGTTTGCCCAATATATGCAGGCAATTGCTCTAATTGGAAAAATGGACGATCCCAACCCGGAGAGGATACTTCAAGTGCATATTCACCTGAAATTGGATCATGCACATCAAGCATTGCACCAACTTGCTGGGTTACACGTACACAATCTTGCACACCAATACCACGACCTTGCTCTAATTCGCCATCTTCATTTAAGACAGGTTCTGCATTTTCATCGACAGCTTTGTCGATATAAATACGTAACAAAGAACGCTTACCTTGTGGAATAAACTCGATTCCCCAAAGATCCACATCACATGCTTGCACTGCTGGCGCAATTAAGTCCTGAAGTGCTTGAGTTTTATTTGATAGCTTCATTTACTCTCGTCATTCTGCTGCGGTTCAATGGTCTTATTTGACCACTACACATTCATACAAACTATAGTAGTAGTGAAACATGACACTTTGACTTTAGGCCGCGCACGGCTTGTATCGACACTACACGATAGCCAATAAAAAAGGGCGTAATCGCCCCTATTCTTGCACAGTAAAACCAATATCCACTGTGCAAAAAGGCCCACCTAGTTGTGAGCCTCTTTAGAAACTTGGTTGCGGGGATTAGACTAAATCTAACCATCTTTGCTAGTTTATTATGCTGAATTCAATCAACTAAAACTAACGTACCACACCATTAGAAACTTGGTAGCGGGAGCTGGATTTGAACCAACGACCTTCGGGTTATGAGCCCGACGAGCTACCAGACTGCTCCATCCCGCATCAACGTGCAAAAATTATATACAAATATGAATAAGTTTTCAATCAAACTTAGCATTTTTGCCTGACTTAAGTTGCACCTTAGTCAGTATAAAGCGTAAAACTCATATTAGAGCATAATCACACTTTTAAAATATTGGTAGCGGGAGCTGGATTTGAACCAACGACCTTCGGGTTATGAGCCCGACGAGCTACCAGACTGCTCCATCCCGCAACAACATGTAAATACTTATCTCAACCTAAAATAATTTAAGTTGCCTACGCTTAATTCACGATAAGCTTAGGATTGATTGGTAGCGGGAGCTGGATTTGAACCAACGACCTTCGGGTTATGAGCCCGACGAGCTACCAGACTGCTCCATCCCGCATCAACAGATTTGCTGCTTAACACCAACTTATGTTTTCTGGATTATAAGTTGGTGCGGAAGGGGGGACTTGAACCCCCACGCCCGAAAGCACTACCACCTCAAGGTAGCGTGTCTACCAATTCCACCACCACCGCAGCTGTGACGCATTCTAGTCGCATCATGCGAAAAAAGAAAGTGCTAAATAAAATTATTCAGCGCTTTTAGGCGCAGTTGGTGAAGTTTCAGGCGATACTGGCTGTGCAGGTGCAGTCGTTTGTACAGTCTGCAAACTATATGCACCTGTGGTTTGTTTCTTGGCAAACACCGCTAAAGTTAAACTGGTTGCAAAAAACAATGCTGTTAAAATTGCCGTTAAACGGGTTAAAAAGTTACCTGAGCCTGACGCACCAAATACGGTTGCCGCACCACCGCCACCAAAAGAAGCGCCTGCATCTGCACCTTTACCATGCTGAACCAAAATTAGTCCAATCATTAAAATGGCTAAGATAATATGTACTACCAGCACAAATGTTTGCATGCTGAACTCCTCATTATTGTGTATTTGCAAAGGCTTGCGCAATTTGATGGAACGATGCCGCATTTAAGGATGCACCACCGACCAAAGCACCATTAATGTCTGGGCAGGCTGCTAACTCTACGGCATTTTCTGGTTTTACACTACCACCATATAAAATCGGTAGAGTCACCGCATAAGCGGTGATTTGGCTTAAACCTTCACGGATTTTTGCATGCATGGTTTGCGCATCTTCAGGTGATGCGGTCTTGCCTGTACCAATTGCCCAAATAGGTTCATACGCAATCACTATCTGTTGCCATTGCCCAGCGTCAACCACAGCAGCAATATCACAAATTTGTTGCAAAACAACTTGCTCTGCCTGACCGCTTTCACGTTGTTGCAGACTTTCACCCACACAATAAATAACTGTCAAACCTGCCTGCAAGGCATTTTTAACTTTTTCATTCAAAATGCTTGGTGTGTCTGCAAAAAGTTCACGACGTTCTGAATGCCCAACCAATACATAATCAATTTGACTGTCTTTTAGCAATTCTGCACTGACTTCGCCTGTATATGCACCCAAACCCGCAATACGGGAAAGGTCTTGTGCAACGGTATAGACAGGACGTACTGCTTCGCTCAATGCAGCTTGAATTTGAGTTAAAGCCAAAGTGACAGGTGCAATCCCCAAATGACACTTTTCAGCCTCTACAGGGCTGTCTTGTAATAATGTTTTAAATTCAGAAATAAGTTGCTGAGCATCGGCATGTATCGGATTCATCTTCCAATTGCCAACCACCCAAGGCTTAATCGTCGTAGCCGACATAGAATAACCTGCAAAAACAATTCATTTAATCGCGCACATTCTACACGCAAATCACATTTCTGCTGAGTTTTTTGTACAAGCTTTGCATCAAACTGCTGCATGAAGTATCTTTTCATGGCAGGACTTACAATTTTTTTAGCAGATTAATGTAACTGGTTCATGCTTTTAGGCGATACTTAGGTGGTGACAGCACTTTCAGATATGGTATTTTTGTGCAACAAAAGTATAATTTTAAGATACCAATTATAAACAATCTTGATTTTGAGGACGTTGGGGAATGTCAGTACAACAAGCTACACCTAGATTTACAGGTTTTATTCGACGCTTGGTCGAAGATGGGCTCGTTTCTGCTGAAAATATGCAAACCGCCATTAAAGCCGCACAAAAAGATAATGTTGATATTGTTCCCTATCTCATTCAAAACCTAAATATCGCGCCTTTAATCATTGCTGAAAAAATTTCTAATGAGTTTGGCGAACCTATTTTTGATTTAAGCGTGTATGACTCTGCGCTCATCGTGCGTGAAGGCATTGATGAAAAACTGTTCAGCAAATATTGCATATTGCCTATTTTTAAACGCAATCATCTGCTTTATGTTGCAACCAGTAACCCGACCAATATCGAAGCCATGGATGCCATTCGCTTCAACAGTAAAATGAATGTTGAAGCCATTATAGTTGAACATGACAAGCTGGCTAAGCTGATTGAACAGAACTTTACAAGTGAATCTGCTTTTGAATTTGAAGATGATGACTTTGATCTCAACTTTGAAGATGGCAACAGCGAACCAGAACAAGCCGCAGAAGATGAACCACAGGGTGATGAATCCCCAATTGTTAAATACATCAACAAATTACTGATTGATGCAATTCGCATGGGCGCTTCGGACTTACACTTTGAACCGTATGAAAAAACCTATCGAGTGCGTTATCGTGTCGATGGTGTATTACGTCAAATTGCCACCCCACCCTTACAGTTAGCTAACCGCTTGGCATCACGTTTAAAAGTGATGTCCCAAATGGACATTTCTGAAAAGCGTGTCCCGCAAGATGGTCGTATTAAATTAAAACTATCTAAAAATAAATCCATCGACTTCCGTGTGAACTCGTTGCCAACATTGTTCGGTGAAAAAATCGTACTGCGTATTCTTGACCCATCTAGCGCGATGCTTGGGATTGACGCTTTGGGCTATGAACCAGAACAAAAAGAATTGTTCATGGAAGCCTTAGAAAAACCGCAAGGCATGTTACTGATTACAGGTCCAACGGGTTCGGGTAAAACGGTATCGCTATATACAGGCTTAAATATCTTAAACAGAGAAGATACCAACATTTCCACTGCCGAAGACCCTGTGGAAATTAACTTAGAAGGCATCAACCAGGTTAACGTCAACAATAAAGTGGGCTTAACCTTCGCTGCCGCTCTGAAATCTTTCTTACGTCAAGACCCTGATATTGTCATGGTGGGTGAGATTCGTGACCTTGAAACTGCAGAAATTGCAATTAAAGCAGCCCAAACAGGTCACATGGTTTTATCTACCCTCCACACCAACAGTGCGCCAGAAACTTTAACGCGTTTACGCAATATGGGCGTTCCTTCCTTTAACATCGCAACTTCGGTAAACCTCGTCATTGCACAGCGTTTGGCACGACGCCTATGCCCGCATTGCAAAGCTCCTTCCGATATTCCAAAACAAAGCTTATTGGAAATGGGCTTTACTGAAGCCGATTTGAGCAATCCAGAATTTCAGGTCTATCAACCTGTAGGCTGTTCTGAATGCCGTGAAGGTTATAAAGGACGTGTTGGTGTTTATGAAGTGATGAAAGTCACACCAGAAATTTCTAGAATTATTATGGAGGATGGTAATGCCATCCAAATTGCTGATGCGTCAGCAAAATCGGGGTTTAACAATCTGCGTCGTTCGGGGTTACTTAAGGTCATGCAGGGGGTGACTTCATTGCAAGAAGTCAATCGTGTGACCAGTGAATAGTTGTAAAATTTAAAATAAGGATAAATACGCATGGCTGTCAAAAAAGCACAGATGATGCCCACCTTCGTTTATGAAGGGATTGACCGCAAAGGGGCTAAGTTAAAAGGGGAAATTCCAGCGCGTAATATGGCCTTGGCAAAGGTTACATTGCGTAAACAAGGGATTACCATCAAGACGATTCGCCAAAAGAAAAAGAATATTCTTGAAGGCTTAATGAAAAAACGGGTGTCGACCTTAGACATCACTATTTTCACGCGTCAGCTTGCCACTATGATGAAAGCAGGTGTGCCTTTGGTACAAAGCTTTGAGATTGTTGCCGAAGGTCTTGAAAACCCCGCCATGCGTGAAGTGGTTTTAGGCATTAAAGGTGAAGTGGAAGGCGGGAATACCTTTGCTGGCGCATTGCGTAAATATCCTCAATATTTTGACAACCTATTTTGTTCTTTGGTCGAATCTGGTGAACAATCGGGTGCCCTAGAAACCATGCTAGATCGTGTCGCGATCTATAAAGAAAAGAGTGAGTTACTCAAACAAAAAATTAAAAAAGCCATGAAATACCCTGCAACGGTCATTGTGGTGGCCGTGATTGTGACCATTATTTTGATGGTGAAAGTCGTACCTGTGTTTGAAGAGTTGTTTAGCTCTTTTGGTGCGGACTTGCCTGCCTTCACTAAAATGGTGGTGAACATGTCACAATGGATGCAGAAATACTGGTTTATTCTGATTATTGTGATTGGGGTCATCATTGCAGGTTTCTTGGAAACTAAAAAACGCAGTAAAAAATTCCGTGACTTCTTAGACAAAGCGGCACTGAAAGCGCCTATTTTTGGTGACTTGGTCTATAAAGCGATTATTGCACGTTATAGCCGTACTTTAGCCACTACTTTTGCTGCTGGTGTACCCTTAATTGATGCCTTGGAATCTACCGCTGGGGCAACCAATAATGTGGTCTATGAAGAAGCCGTGATGAAAATTCGTGATGATGTTGCGACAGGTCAACAGCTACAATTCGCCATGCGTGTCACCAATAAATTCCCGTCTATGGCAGTGCAAATGGTCGCCATTGGTGAAGAATCAGGTGCGCTAGATGCCATGCTAGATAAAGTCGCAACCCACTATGAAAACGAAGTCGACAACGCAGTAGATGGCTTAACCTCAATGATGGAGCCGTTGATTATGTCTGTCTTGGGTATTTTAGTGGGTGGTTTAGTTGTCGCCATGTACCTTCCAATCTTCCAAATGGGTTCTGTGGTTTAATGCAAGAATTAATCGCGTACTTTATCCAAAATCCAACTGCGCTCTATATCGCAGTTGGACTTTTTAGTTTATGTATTGGCAGTTTTTTGAATGTGGTGATTTACCGCACCCCAAAAATGATGGAACAGGAGTGGCGTAATGACTGCCAAATGTTATTACATCCTGAACAAGCCATTATTGATGAAAGTAAAATCACCCTGAGCAAACCTGCATCGACCTGCCCCAAATGTCACAACCCAATTCGTTGGTATCAAAATATTCCTGTGCTGAGTTGGTTGGTATTACGCGGTAAATGTAGCAACTGCCAAAACCTGATCAGCGTACGTTATCCAATGATTGAAGTATTAACCGCTGTTTGCGCCCTGATTGTGCTTGCGGTATTTGGCCCAACTGTACAAATGCTGTTTGGTTTGCTGCTCACTTATACCTTGATTGCACTCACCTTCATTGATTTTGATACACAACTCTTGCCAGACCGTTACACCCTGCCTTTGGCTGCACTGGGTTTGGCAGTCAACAGCTATGCCATCTATACCTCACCGACATCGGCAATTTGGGGTTATGTAATTGGCTTCCTATGTCTATGGGTGGTGTATTACCTGTTTAAAATCGTCACAGGCAAAGAAGGCATGGGCTATGGTGACTTCAAGCTCCTTGCCGCTTTAGGTGCATGGATGGGGCCGATGATGTTACCCCTGATTGTGCTGCTATCGTCCTTAGTTGGGGCTATTATTGGCATTATTCTGTTAAAAGTGCGTAAAGAAAACCAACCCTTTGCATTTGGTCCGTATATCGCCATTGCGGGCTGGATTGCCTTTTTATGGGGCGAGCAAATCATGAAAGTATATTTGGGACAATAAGGACAGCACATGCGTTTTGTTTTGGGTCTAACAGGAGGAATTGGCAGTGGCAAGTCTGCAGCCAGTGCGTGGTTCGAGACCCAAGGCATTGTTGTGGTCGATGCGGATGTTGTTGCACGTGAAGTGGTTGAAAAAGGACAGCCTACCTTAAAGCAAATTCAACAACACTTTGGCGATTGGGTTTTACTTGAAAATGGCGAACTAGATCGTCGCGCATTACGTGAACACATTTTCAAAGAACCAAGTGCACGACAAGCACTTGAAAAAATCACCCACCCTGCAATTCGTGAATCGATTATTCAACAATTAGATACTGCCGACAGTCCCTATGTGGTTTTGGTTTCACCACTCTTGTTTGAAACCAATCAACATCAATTGACCCGACATACATTATTGATTGATGCTACTGAAGCCCTACAAATTCACCGTGCTTCACAACGTGATGGTCAAACGGTTGAGCAAATTCATAAAATTATTCAAGCACAAATGCCACGTGCTGAAAAACAACGCCTAGCCGATGACATTGTGCTAAATGATGGGCATTTAGATCATTTGTATAGCAAACTTGAAGTATTGCATCAGCAGTATTTAAAGCGAGCGATGCAGTAAGCAAATTAATCTGACTGTTTTTTTTGCTGTTCAAGTTGGGCTTTTAAGCTGTCAGGTCGTGCCCACCAACGCCAAGGTTGCAAAGCGCCAATCCCCATACCCATCAAGCCACATAAAATTGCCAGACTCAACGGCTCGCCCAATAAAGGGACAGCAAGAATCGCAGCAATAAACGGCGCCAAGGTCACAATACTACCAGTTTTGAATGCCCCCAAACGCTTAATTGCCTCGACATAGCTAAGTGTTGCGATGATTACCACAAATACCCCATGAAAAACAGTTTGCAGCAATAAATGAATCGGTTCGGGTGCGGTGAGTTGTTTCGGGAAAAACAGTACGTAAATCGGGACATAGACGATTGCCGACCAAATTGCGACACCTGCCATAGCATGCCAAGCGGAGAGCTTCCATTGTCTTAATAAAACCGTAAACACACCCCACCAAATAGCGCTGATAAAAAACAGTCCATCCCCAAGTCCAAAGGCAACACCTGTTTCTTGATACATCAGCGCACTCATACCCGCAATGGCGGTCAGCATAATTACAATACTGATCCATGTATGGCGGTCAAAAGGCACTCGAAATAACATCCAAGCAGCAATGGCGGTACAAACAGGAATACAGCCATTCAAAAAAATGGCAGCATGCGCAGCAGGTACATAATGAAAAGCACTATACGCAGTCAGGCAATAGCTCACTCCACCAATCATTGCCAAAATAAAAGGCTCTTTTTTCCATAAAAATGCCGTATCTTTTTTCCAGATAAGAATCGGCATTAAAATACAAAAAGCCAAAGCAAAGCGTAAGGCGGTAATATCCCAAGCACTGATCTGCCATTGTGCATTCAGCCGAGCAGTTAGGGTAAAACCACCCCAAATGCACATGGTAACAAGCACCAAAGCATAACCTTGCTTTTGGGGAGATAGACGAATCACGGTGTTGAAAGCATCAATAAAATAGCAAATACAAAATCAGCAATTAAGCCTGACGCTGACGACAAGCTTCATACAAGGCCATACCTGTTGCAACACTGACATTCAGACTTTGCAGATTTCCTGCCATTGGAATAAATACGGTTTGATCACATTGTGACTGGGTAATTGGGCGTAAACCTGTATCTTCTGCGCCCATCACCACGCATACTGCTGTGCCTGTAAAGTCAAATTGCTGAATTGGCAAAGCTTTTTCATCCAGCATCGTACCCACCACGCGCACATTAAACTCTTGTTTCAAATGCGCCAAAGTACGTGCCAAATTGGTCACTTGGATAAATTTGACTTTTTCTGCACCACCTGCAGCTACTTTGCGTGCAGTTGGGGTCAAACTTGCTGAACGATCACGCGGCACAATCACGGCAGTAACCCCCATCGCAGCGGCAGTACGGATACACGCACCCAAGTTATGCGGGTCGGTGACTTGGTCGAGCGCCAAAAGTAAAGGCTTGCTATCAGCCTGCAACAAGGCATCCAAGTCTTTTTCATTCAGAGTTGGATGTGGGCGTACTGCAGCCACCACTCCTTGGTGAAAAGGCAAACCTGCCAGTTTTTCCAAGCTGTCACGGCTGGCTTTTTGCACACTAATGCCAAATGGTTCGGCAAGTTCTAAAATCTTTTGTAAACGCTGATCATCACGCCCTTTTAAGGTAAAAAGAGTTAAGACGCGCTCTGGCTCAAGCTCCAATAATGACTCCACCGAGTGAACGCCATAATAATATTCAGGTTTTGCCATGAACGACCTCTAATTAATGCACCAATAAACCAGCGAAAACGAAAAATCCTGCAAAGCTGACTTTACAGGATTTCAATAAGATCTAGTTTAACCGATTCGGGTGAAAATTTCTTGATTCAATTCCGCTTGATTGGGTGCTCAAGCAGGAGAAAAATGAAATCTTAATTCAATACCCTATTATCGGCTGATTAGCCTTCTAAGTGGCACACGTAATCGAGCACTTCATCGGTTTCGATGCTGAAACGGCTATTGCCAGGCACATAGAACGATTGACCCGCGCGGAATAATTCACTTTCTTCGCTATCGGCAATTTTGACACGACATTCACCTGAAATAATTTCCATACGTTCAGGTACATGCGTTTCGAAAATCAAGGCTTGTTCGGTCGGTAAAATTACCCCTAAGGTTTTTTTGGTACCGTCTTCAAATTGCACCGTGTGACTGATGCATTGCCCACCAAAATAGACATTCGACTTTTTCACAACTGATACATGATCAAACTGAGCTGACATGCGTATTCTCCAGGTAACGCGTTTTTATATTTTTGACTGATGTAGTTTAATTCTGTCCTCAGAACTAATCAATCTGTGTTTACAGTGGGCTTTGCGTAAATTGAACAATGTTTCAATACGCAGCATGCAACACGCTGACAGCACAGTCTAAGCCAATGCCAGAGGCATGCAAAGTACTCTGCTCTAGATTCTTCCCCACTAAAGTGCTAAATCTGAATGTGAAACAGATCACGAATAGTATCTATATCGTTTAAGTTCCACCATATCAAGCAGCACCGAAAACTCCCCAAGTGAATATACTGCAATTTAATGACCATCCAATGAAATGATCAAATGATCATGTGTTTTATATATGATGCTTATCGGGTACATTTTTTGTTGTTTGCGCTGCAATTTAAGCTAGAATTAAATAGAAGAAAATAACAGCCTTGTTATGGCATTTCCAAAACTTGACTCTCTTTCACTGACACTTTTCGCAGCTTGGATGCGTTTATGCTGACTCATTTAACACTGATTAACTTTGCCCTTGCCGACCACTTAGCACTGGATATTGAAACAGGTTTTAACGTTCTCACAGGGGAAACAGGTGCCGGTAAATCCTTACTATTAGATGCACTCTCTGCCTGTTTAGGTGAACGTACCGATACCAATTATGTGCGTTTTGGCTCAGATAAAGCCGATGTGACTGCGAGTTTCAGTTATCAGGACAATAGCCCTGAAGCACAATGGCTAAAAGAACATGAATTAGATGATGAGTCTGGTGAAATCCATTTACGCCGGGTAATTTTTGCTACAGGACGCAGCAAAGCATGGATTAATGGACGCCCAAGCAGTTTGTCAGAGCTGAAAGAAATTGGACGCTTGCTAGTACAGCTATATAGCCAGCACAGCCAACAACAATTGTTGGAACCGCCTTATCCAAAGCACTGGCTTGATCGTTATTATAATTTTTATACCCCTGCCCAAGCAGTACGTGATGCTTATAGTACCTGGCAAAAAAATATCCGACAGCATCAGGCAGCGCTGGATGCACAGGCAACTCGCAAGCAGCGCATCGAAACCCTAAACTTACAACTCGAAGAACTCGAAGAACTGGTACAAATAGATTATAAGGAGATTGAACAAGAGTTTGATCGCCTAAGCCATCATGAACATATCATGCAGGACTGCAGTTATAGCTTAAATGCCTTAGACGAAGCCGAGCAAAATATCACTCAGGAAATTGCTTCGATTATTCGCCGCTTGGAATCGCATGCGGGACGCAGTGAACAATTATCAGAAATTTATAACTCATTGTTAAATGCGCAAAGTGAATTAGATGATGCGACAGCCAATTTACGTCAGTTTATTGATCGTCAAAGCTTTGACCCTGAACGCATGGAAGAACTGAATCAAAAATTAGAAGTCTTTCATCGTTTAGCGCGTAAATACCGCACACAACCTGAATTATTAAAACAAGAATTTGATACTTGGCAAACTGAGCTCACTGCTTTACATGAACTTGAAGACCCTGAAACTTTGGCAGAACAAGTCGAAGTGGCACATCAGGACTTCTTAGCCAAAGCACAACATTTAGATGATATCCGTCGTGAAGCAGCTGCACCGCTCGCTAAACAACTAACCGAGCAAGTTAAACAATTGGCACTGCCTGAGGCACATTTTGAATTTAAGTTTGAACCTTTAGAGCAGGTTTCTGCGGAGGGGTTAAGTTTTATTCAACTACTGTTTACTGCCAACAAAGGTATTCCTGCTCAGCCATTAGCACGTGTGGCTTCTGGTGGCGAATTATCGCGGATTGCCTTGGTCATGCAAGTCATGAATGCCGAAAAAACCGAAGCTGAAGTTTTGGTTTTTGATGAAATTGATGTCGGGATTAGTGGTGGTACTGCTGAAATTGTGGGGCGTTTGCTCGCAGGTTTGGCGCAACACGTTCAAATTTTATGTATTACCCACCAAGCACAAGTAGCTGCACAGTCTGATCAGCACCTTTTGGTGAAAAAGCGTCAGACCGATCCTGCCAGCAGTACCATTGTTGAATTAGAAGAAGATGCGCGTATTTTAGAATTGGCACGCATGACAGGCGGTGTTGAAATTAATGACACTACCTTGCAACACGCCAAACAATTACGCCAATTGAAGTTTCAACAGGCTTAAAAAATAAATCCCCTGATTTTCAGGGGGATTTATTTAGGTCTAAAACAAGCTTAATCATTATTTACCATTTCACAGGTTGGTCACTTGAACCAGGTGTCATTTCATAACCTGGAGAGGTATCATAAAATTGACTGCTAGAAGATTGCACAGGTTGTAGTTTAAGACCCTGTAAAATTTCAGGATTTAAACTTTGGGCAATCTTATCTGCAGTACTATCATTTAAACTATTATTTAAAAGATTCTGTGTCATCAAGTTCGATAAGGTACGATTAAAAGTCCCTGCCGCAACTACCTTACTGGTATTCGCTTCAATCACTCGCCACGTTAAACGCACCTGCTCTGCACCAGCATTTAACCCATACATTTGTTGACCGCTAGCAACTGACAAATCGTTAATACGCCCCACGAGTAAATAATCAGCACCTACTTTTTGACCAATACGCGCTAACTCATGCGGTGCACCATCCCAATACAGGAAGTCATTTTCAAATTGCATTTCATCTATGTAATGACGATCAACAACACTTAACTGCCCTGACTGTGCCAAATAAGTACCTAAAGTATCTGATAATTCTTGACTAAACTCAGAAGCAGAAGCACCGCTGGCTAAGCGGTTATTTTTTTCTGCCATTTGAAATGGCAAGACTGCAATACGGCGCATGTGTTGATCTTGTACAGTAGATTCAAACTTCACCACATGTGCGCGAACTTTAGCGCGATAATTATTTTTAGCACCAGAAACACTCAAGACCTGAAACTTGGTGACAGAACCCGAACCTTGATTGGCTACACTAAATACAGGTGAAACTTTACCCGTATATGTCCAGCCCTGATTATTTACAGATAAAGAAACTGTTTCTTCATAATTCATTTGTGACGATACCGAAGCACCATTCACCGATTGAACTGCAATCAATAATGCTTCAGAAATAGCTTGGTGTTGTGTTGGACCACTACCCGTTGCCTCTTTAATCACTTCTTTAATCGCAGCAAAAGCAGGACTGCACAGTAATCCAGATAATAAGCCTGCAAATAATATTTTTTTCATGTTCTATTCTTCAACAGCAACTGCGCTTATCACAGCGCAGTTGCTTTCAGATTAAATTAAAGACCAAAAGTTGAGCGCTTTGCTGCCTTACGGATTTCTTTTTCGCCTGTCCACTCTACAATGCCAGTTTGTAAGTTCTGCAATTTAAATGTGAACTTGTAATACACATCGCTCTTACCACCTGCATTTTTTACAATACTAGATAGATTGCCATTGAGCATATATTCAGCACCGATATGTCCACCAGTACGCACTGCAGTCGCTTGATTGACCATGCCGCTTTGCTTTTGATAGGCAAGTTGCTGCGCCATCGCATTGACAGATTTCATATCTACAAAACGAAACTTCCCTGAATTAATTAATTTGTTCTGAATCGTATCTGTAATAGATTCTGTATCGATATGTTCTTGTGTCTTGTTATGAATACGATCAAGCACAATGACTGGACGACGAGTTTGCGTCATTTGCACCACAGGTGGGAAGGTCAGCATATCATCCACCATCTTTGCAGCAATCATTTGTAGATCTGTCGATCCAAAATCTTTCGTTAAAGTTTCTACAGCTTGAGCATCACCATAACTCACTGCACTACCCGTTGTTGCACAACCTGTTGCCAAAACAGAAGTTGCTACCACAGCCATGATTAACTTTGCATTCATTGCTCTATCTCGCTTATTTCTTTAAATACACAACAACATCTACAGCCGATGGATTTGGTGCTAAAGATTGCACGCCCTTCACCTCTCGACCCGTTAACTGAATTGGTTTCCAAATCGCACCTTCAGGGTTCACTTCTGCCCCATGTGCATCGACCCATACGATTTTGTAGCTAAAATCTTTGTTATTGAAACGGCGGTTTTTAATGGCAATTGATGCCTTTTTTAAGTCGCCTGCCATAGACATTCCCACACGCTCAACAAATACCTCAGTGGTTAAGACTGGGTTATTGGTAATGGTGCGAATACTTACTTCGTTATTCGCATCTGTCTGTGTAGACAAAGCATTAGGGGCTGTACATCCAACCATCGCCGCAGCACTAAGACCGAGTAATGCGAGTTTTAGCTGATTTTTCATAAAGTTCTCTTCAATATTATTGGCGTGGAATACTACTTACACTTGCTGTAATTTTGTCATTTACATGATGTGCATAAACAAATACTGTTTCATTGGCTTTTACATCCAACTTCACAGAGGAGCTTGACAAATTACCTGACGATAACTGTAAGTTGTGTGTCCCTGGTGTTAAGTTCAGACGTGCAATTTGCGTATTACTTGGCAAAGTTGTCCAAGCTCGTAAATCTGCTCGCTCGGTTGCCATATTGAGCACGTTACCTGCCAATTGCCCTAAAACACCAAATTGGTTACCAAGCTCTTTTTGAGCAGCATATTTGGCTGTGGCACGAATCACTTGGGTTGTTAAAGTTCCAACGACTTTTTCTTTTAAGTCTTTGACAGCCAATGCACCAATATCACTAATCACATAACTGTCTTGCAAAACTCGGTTATTCAGCTTCACTTTCAGGCTTTTAGGTGCAACATAAGTGCTAGGTTCATAAGTCGCAAAAGCAATGTTGATAATGCCGCCCGGAGTCGGAATATCTAACTTATTTTCAATTTTCTGTGGAACGATACCTTGTTCAATAAATACAATAACAGGCACACTACTATTACTTTGTTTTGCAACCAATTGATCTAAACGCTTTACATCCTTAGCAATCTGCTCATCAGGCTGTAACTCATAAGCTTTTTTGTAATCCACCAAAGCATCGTTATATTCGCCTAAGGTTTCCCACAAGTTAGCTGCCATATAAAAAGCATAGGCATTTTGATAAGTATTCTTAATCTTGCCCGCAATTGGATCTAAGCCAACAAATGCCTCATCTAAAACATGCAATGCGGCATTTGAAGATGCATTTGCTTTTGTATTTTTCTCTTTTTTCTTTTCAAACTCAGCCTGATGTGCCAGTTCAATTTCACGCTGAATACCCTGTGCAACACGCATTTCTACTGCAGCAGCCTCAAGGTTTTTTAGAAAAATATAATTTTTGGCTTGAGAAATATGTGCCAATACCTGTTCATGAGGTGGTACCAAATAAGGCACCACCGAATCATTACTCACCATAGAAAGTGCTTTAAATCCGACCCGACTCAGACTAATTTTTGCACGACTTTTTTGTTTATCTAGCAATTCAAAAGCCTGCTTATAATGATTCAAACTTTCTTCATACTGATGATTGACTTGTAATAGACGTGCCTGCTCCAGTAAATATAGTACGCCGTCTTTTGAATCTACTTTATCTTTAAATTTAGCAACTAAATCTTCAGATAAATGATTATTCAAATGACTGCGAAATAAATTACCTTCATCATTATAAGTTCCAAAAATTGCTGCTTGAGAAAAAACTGAAGCTGAAAAAACAGCAGCAAACAAACTTCCCTTTATTAAATAATTCATATTAAACCATCAAAAAAAGCTATAAAAGATGAAAATTTCACCATCTTACAAACAATCATTTTTTGTTTCAATATGTATTTTATGTATATTTATTGAAACATATCAAGCTATAAAAAACACAAATTTTACACTAAAGTACAAAACTTACAAAAGAGATAAACAAACTTATAGATTTTTTATATTAAAAAACCACTACTCATTAGACAAACTTAATATTTAATAAAAGAGAATCTAAATGTAGTAAAACCGCCTATTTTGCAATTAAAAAACAGAAATCACATTCGTTAAAATTAAAAAAGTAGATTAAAAAATATACACTAAAACATTTAACAAACCCACCTCACAAAGATAATAAAGCAATCAATTATTATGTTCCTATATCTTCAACTTTGTAACTAAATAGATAAATTTAATGACATCATTTTTTCTAAATTTTAGATTTATTCTTTTATTTATTCTTTGTCTCACTTTTACCAAAGCAAAGTTGTCATCAGAGTGGTTTTATGGGATAAGTACAGCTAAGAAATGTATATTTGCATGATTTGGCTGTAACTCGTTTACGTTTCCAAGTCGGTTTACAGTTCTGTTTGCCACCACCTCAGATTAAGGAGAATTGCTTAGGTGACTAAACAATATCTGACGCATCGCTGTCTCATAGCCCCGCCCGATATGAATGATGAGTTTTTTGCAAACACCGTCATCTATTTGGCACGTCATGATGAAGACGGTGCGCAAGGCATTATTATCAACCGTCCATCGGGTATCCAAATCAAAGAATTACTCAATGATTTAGATATAGACGCAGATAATGTGCATCCTCACGAAGTTCTACAAGGTGGTCCATTACGACCTGAGGCAGGTTTTGTTTTACACACAGGGCAGCCAACTTGGCATTCATCTATCGCTGTTGGTGAAAATGTCTGTATCACCACCTCTAAAGATATTTTAGATGCAATTGCCCACAACGAAGGCGTTGGACGTTACCAAATTGCCTTGGGCTATGCCAGTTGGGGCAAACAGCAACTGGAACAAGAAATTGCCCGTGGCGATTGGCTCATTTGTGAATCGGACATGGACTTGATTTTCAATTTACCTTATGACGACCGTTGGGATGCCGCTTATCGTAAAATGGGCGTAGATCCAACATGGTTATCTTCAGAGATTGGTCATGCCTGAAACAACACAAGCCCAAACCATTATGGCATTTGACTTCGGTACGCAAAAAATGGGCATGGCTGTGGGGCAGGCACTGATTGAAAGTGCGACCCCTCTCGCCCTCTTTCCCATGAAAGATGGCATTCCGCAATGGGAAAACTTGCTAAAAATTATCAAGCAACATCAGCCACAATTATTTCTAGTGGGCTTACCTTTAAATATGGATGATAGCGAGTCGGAACTGTCTACCCGTGCACGTAAGTTTGCCAGACGCTTACGCCATCAAAGCAATATCAACACCCTAATGGTCGATGAACGCCTAACCACACGTGAAGCACGTGATGAGCTTGATCATTATCAAGCCCAAGGGCGTGGCAAAAAGCTCGCAGCCGACAGTCTTGCCGCAGCACTATTGATTGAAAGCTGGTATCGTGAGCCTCACGGCATTCAGCCTTAAATCCTGTTTCTGAATAGATAACAACGACAAACGAAAGAATTGGGATATTGATCGTTAGAATGCCTAAGATCATCTTTAAAAAGTCTATTGGTCTGGCGATTTTTTGATATAAAGTGACACCATCCTTTTGGTGTGAATGGGTAAATCCGCATGGCACTGTCTAGCTTTGGCAAGATTCTCACAGTCTTAGACTTATTTTCAACCGCACGTCCTGTCATTAATGTAGATACCATTAGTGAGGAACTTGGTTTATCTAAGCCTACCAGTTACCGCTATTTAAAAGAGTTGGTTTCAGCAGAGTTGTTGCAGCGCATGAGTGGCACATCGGGAGATTACACCCTTGGGCCAAAAATTGCGGTATTGGATTTTATCTCTCGCACGACCGATCCATTGGTCACCATCAGTATTCCGTTTATGAAAAAAATTGCGGAACGTACTGAATTTTGCTGTTTGCTGACCCAACTCAATCAAGATTCCTGCATTGATGTGCATCACGAAATCTTTAAAGATACGCCTTTGCTGTCTTATGGTCGCGGCTGCCCACGTCCTGTTTATGTCGGCTCATCGCCAAAAATTATTATGGCACATCTGCCTAAAGCTAAAATTTTAGACTATTACCAACGTTTTTCTAACGAATTGGCACAAGTCAATTTTGCACAAGATGAAGATGACTTTTTGCAGCAAATGCGCAAAATCAAAAAACAAGGCTATTATTTTTCTAACGGCGAACTCGATGCAGAAATTGCAGGCTTATCTGTACCGATTCGTTTTTCATCTAAAGATGCACCTTATGCATTGACGCTGCTGGCATCTAAAAACCGTTTTGAATTTGTCAATTTGCAAAAACTGATTGAAATTTTGCAGGATAATGCAGAACAAATTGAAAAACAGGTGGAAGTACTGAATACCAGTTTTAGTATAGAACTCACTTAAAGATTTAGGTTATTGATACCTTAAAGCACTGAATTTAAATACAATTAAAATTTATTTCTGAATAAGGATTTAGAGTGCTAAATCAAGTCTTATTCAGTAGCCGCGTGAAAATAGCGAAAGGTCAGATTAATTCTGGGTTGTATAATTTTATTGGACTTCATTAAGGCATGTTTCCAATGGTGTTGCGTCGTGCCACGCATGACCAACAACTGACCGCTGTGCAACAGTAGCTCAACCTTGTTGGCGCGGTGTTTATGCTGAAAACAAAATTTACGGGTTGCCCCCAAACTCAAAGATGCAATGACAGCGTGTCTGCCTAAATTCGGCTCATCATCACTGTGCCAACCCAAGCCCTGCGTACCATCTTGATATAAATTGGCCAAACATGAATTAAAGGGATGCCCGACCCATTGTTCAATTTGCTGTTTCAATCGCCACAAAGCAGGCTGCCATAGCAGTGCCTGCTTAACTGCTCCCGAATAACGATATTGATACTGCTCATCGCCATACCATGCCACTTGGCGCTGTGTCCGATAATACTGACCAAAGAGCAGACCTTCATCAGGCTGCCATGCCAAATGTTGCAGAAAATACCGTAAATAACGCTCACTATGCTCCGCACTCAGCACCAAACCATAGTCCTGCGCAATGCCGTCATAAGGCAGTACGTTGTCACAACGCTCAGGTGCAAACAATTCTAGATTCATGGTCATTCCTATGCTGAATAGCTTATTGTTTAATCTAAAACAAGGATCAGGACTGCTCACAAAATGACACAGCTTTTTGGCTTGTGAGTCGTGAAGTTCATCCTTAGACTTAAAATCATCGTTCTTATAACAATAATAGCTTATGAATTTATGGCATTTATTTCAAAAATTGCGTCCCTTCGTTCGACCTTATCAGCTCTTGGTGATTGCTACCTTAGTTTTAACGCTCATCGGCTCATTAACAGCTCAAGTCAATGCACTAACTTTACAATACGCTGTTGACCGTATTAACGCCTTAATTGAGGCAGGACAAGGTCTGTCTGCAGGCTGGCACATTTTAATCACCATTTCAGCCATTTTGCTGGGTAAAGAAATCATCAATGCCTTTGTGCAGTTTGGACAGAAGTTTTATGGTGAAAAACTACGCATTTTTGTGTCACAAGATTTGGCACAGGGCATTATTGAGAAATTTTTGCGTTATCGACTGGCCTTTTTTAATCAGGACAACAACCAAGCAGGTAAATTACAAACACGTATAGATCGTGGCATTGGTTCGCTCACCCGCTTAGTGCAAATTTTCTTTATTGATATTTTGCCACTCTTTACCAGTGCAATTGTGGCTTTGGGCTTAATGTATTATGCCAATTTTTATGTGGGCTTGGTCGCGACACTCATTGTGCCTATTTATTTTTGGCTGACCTATCAGCAGGCACAAAAACTAGGAAGCTGGCGACGTAATTTACGTGATGGACGTGAGAAAAAAAGCCAAGGGATTCTCAGCATCATCAACTCAATTACCGTGATTAAATCATTTAACAGAGAAAGCATTGAAGCAGAAAAACAACTCACCCTGCAGAAAAAACTGACCCACAATCAAATGCAGAGCCGCCAAACCAGTTTTTTATTTGATGGTTTAAAAAGCTTTATTGAACAAATTGGCGTGGTGCTGATTATTATTTTAACTGCTTATTTTGTGTTAGATGGACAAATGAGCATCGGCATGATCATGTATCACGTGTTACTGTTTGGCAATGTTTCTGCCCCAATTCGCTCATTGCATCGTATTTATGATGAAGTCAATGACGCAATGATCTATTCAGAAAGCTTCTTTCAAATTTTGGAAGCCGAGCATGAAATTGAGCCAAGTGGTACGCTTAAACCAGTTATTCGAGGGCAGTTTGATCTGCAACAGGTAAACTTTTTTTATCCGAATGGACATCATGCACTCAAAGACATTCAAATGCAGATTCAGCCCAATAAAATTACCGCATTGGTGGGATTGTCGGGAGCAGGAAAATCTACCCTGATCAGTTTATTAGATAAATTCTATGAACCACAACAGGGAACAATTCAGCTCGATGGGATTGATATTAACCACATCGACACTCAATATTTGCGTGACCATATCGGCTTGGTTTTGCAAAAAAATCATATTTTCCAAGGCTCTATTTTTGAAAATATTCGTTATGGCAAAACTGATGCAAGCTTGGAAGATGTGATTCTGGCAGCCCAAAAAGCCTCTATTCACGAACAAATTTTGCAATTGCCTCAGGCTTATGACGCAGATGCCCTCATGCTTTCAGGCGGTCAACAACAACGGATTGCCCTTGCACGTATGTTCCTGAAAAATCCACCTATTATTTTTTTAGATGAACCGACTGCTAGTCTGGATGCCATTGCAACCGAACAAATCAAACAAAGCCTCGATGAAATTAAACAAGGGCGTACGGTCATCATCATTTCACATAGCTTATCGCAAATTATTGATGCCGATTACACCTATGTCATGAAAGATGGCAGGATTGCGGAACATGGCGAACATGATGCGCTTTATCATCAAAACGGGGTTTATAAAGAAATTTTTGATGCGATGGCAAAAAGTTTAAATATTGAAAAAATTGCCAAAACTTATGAGGATGATGCCGAGGAAGAAACCCATAGTTAATCAAAAAGTGCTTCAATCAGAAGCACTTTTTAATGAAGAATCACGATATTTAAGGTTGTTTCAAATATGGCCATGCCGCTTTTAAATAAATAAACATCGACCAAAGCGTTAGAATTACAGCAGTATAGAGCAACAAATAAGCCACCATTTCCAATGGTTGCCAGTTCAATAAGAACACTGAAATCGCAATCATTTGGAATGCTGTTTTATATTTCCCCACTGTAGACACCGCCACACTGGTACGTGCGCCGAGTTCAGCCATCCACTCTCGTAAGGCAGATACGGTAATTTCACGGGAAATAATTACAATCGCGGCAAAAGCCATAGAAATAGTCGGTTGCCATTGCACTAAAACAATCAATGCCGCAGCGACCATAAGTTTATCGGCCACAGGGTCTAAAAAGCGCCCAAATGCAGAGGTCTGATTCAAAGTACGTGCCAAATAGCCATCAAACCAGTCGGTCACAGCAGCAATCACAAAAATAGACGTCAAAATAATATGACGCGTCATGCCACCATCATAACCATTTACGCCCATTGCAGGCGGCCAATACGCCACCAACAAAAAAACAGGAATCAAGGCGATTCGAGCCAAAGTTAATATATTTGGAATGTTCAGGATACGACCTGTTGTCATAGACACCGCCAATGTTTCCCCTCTTTACGCTGCATATTCACAAGTTTTTTGAGGATTTGTCATCGTGAATAGGCTTCACTTTATACGAAATGCTAGTAGGTGTCACTAGGCAAACACGGTGATGGTCTGTCGGGCAATCGCTATTAGCCGATCCTGATCATCCCATAAGTGCGCATATTCTGTGGCATAACCACCGCTAGCATGATCGGTAAAAACTTTATATTTCATCCAATCTTGCAGCTGATTTTGCAAAGGATTGACATAGGTCACATGCCAAGTCAGTGAACTGGCAGGAGCGAGCTGCTCAAACATCGGCAGTACTCCAGGCGGCCACATATCAAAAGCCACCATCAAATCGGCAATGGTCATGGCACGATTCGTATGCTGTTTTGGGTTAAAACGCATCCAGCCTGCAAAATCAGGTTTATGACTAGCAGTAAACGGATATTGTCCTTCAGACCAAACCAAATCCATCTGCTGAAAACATTCAGGTGCTAAAGGATGATGCTGTGTAACAGGCAATTCCGTTGCAGGTGGAAAATTGGGCGCAGTACGTTCTTGTTGCACCACAATGCTGGAGTCACGTGCCGCACCAAAACTAGCAATTAAAATGCTTTGTACTGCATCATCCTGCCATAAACGAACTTCGACACTGGTCACAGATTTGCCTTCACGCAGAATTTCCGCCGTGAGCCGTGCCCGACCTTGTTGCACAGGTCCGACAAACGTGACACTGCTGCTTAGCAAGCGCTTTTTCGGATCGGCAATACAAAGCTGGGCTTTTTGCATCATCAAACCTGCCACCAATCCACCATAAATAGTGCGCCCCTGTAACCACCCAAGCGGGATGTCTATCCATTCTTGCTCGGCAATGGCTTGATAGGTCTGTAGCAACGACATAGCTTTTCCTTAAACAATGTTGTGGTTGATATTACAGGGTTTCGATCTGATGTGAATGTTCAATGACGACAGAGTCAATGCACTTTTTTGCTATTTACCTTTGTAGAAAATACTGCTTTTTATGCAGTAAATAGGGTCTGTTGACAATTCGTCTATGTTTGCGACGTGAGAGATATATCTCGCAAGATTTTTAGCTAATATAAGGCATGAGGCAGGAAATTTAGTCATTCATGCAGCACTTTATAAATCGTACGCGCCATTACTTCACCCAGTCCGGGTACTAAAGTCAACTCTTTTTCAGAAGCTTTCAGGACACCTTGTATGCCACCAAAATGGGTGAGTAAATCACGACGACGTTTTGGCCCTAAGCCCGGAATCACTTCAAGTATTGATGAGCCACGTTTTTTATCGCGCTTGGCACGGTGCTTGGTAATTGCAAATCGGTGTGCTTCATCACGTACCTGCTGAATCAAATGCAGCGCCTTATGATCTTCAGGCAGCTGAATTTTGCTGCCATCGGTAAAATGTAGCGTTTCTAGACCAGGTTTGCGTCCTTCGCCTTTGGACACCCCAATCATAAAGGCATCCAATCCTAACTCCTGCATGACCTCCATCGCCATATTCAACTGCCCTTTACCGCCATCAATCAGCAATAAATCGGGCAGCATGGCTTTTTTATAACGGCGCGTTAAAGCTTGGCGCATGGCAGCATAGTCATCTCCAGCCTGAATATCCTGAATTGAAAATTGTCGATAATCACGTTTGCGAATACCACCACTGTCAAATACCACGCAAGATGCCACAGTGTCTTCGCCCATAGTGTGCGAAATATCAAAACATTCAATCCGATCAATCGGGCGTCCAACCACTTGCTCTAACTGATGAAAACGCTCATTTAATTCAAAGTGATTGGCGAGTTTACCTTTAATGACATGCTGCACATTCATTTGTGCCAATTCTTGCCACTCGGCACGGGTTTCACGCACTTTATGTTTAATTTGAATTTTTTTATCGAAGTGTTGCTGTAAGGCTTGTTCCAACTCTTTGCAATCTGCCACTTCCACATTAACAATCAATTCCGCTGGAATTTCATCGGCCACCTGAAAGTAAAAGTTGGCAATAAAATCGGCCAACATTTGCCCCAAATCATCGCCCAACATATCAGGAAAATAGCTTTTACCGCCCAGCATTTTGCCATTGCGCACATGCATAATTTGCACACAGGTCACACCTGCCTGATAAGCAATTGCGATAATATCGGCTTCGCCTTTGAGTTTATAAATGGCTTGCTGTGCCTGCACATCACGCAACAAAGCCATACGGTCACGGTAAAAGACTGCTTTTTCAAATTCCAACGCTTCGGCTGCAGCTTCCATTTTGGCAATCAATTGCTGATTCAGTTCTTTACTATCGCCCTGTAAAAATCGAATCGAATTATTAACATCTTCTTTATATTCTTCGGGCGAAATCAATCCTACACACGGTGCCGAACAGCGTTTGATCTGATATTGCAAACACGGACGCTGCCGTTGAGCAAAATAACTGTTTTCACACTGCCGCACATTAAACAGTTTTTGTAACACCACCAAAGTATCGCGGGCATTGTACGCACTCGGATAAGGCCCAAAAAACTTGCCTATCTGATGCTTGCCTTTGCCGCGTCCACTGGCAATACGCGGATAAGGCTGATCTGCCGACACAAAAATATAAACATAGGACTTATCATCGCGCAGCATAATATTGTACGGTGGACGATGCAGCTTAATCAGATTTTGTTCAAGCAATAACGCTTCAGTTTCGGAACGCACCACCAAAGTTTCAATATCATAAATACGCGCCACTAAAGCCTGCGTTTTAGGATGCTCGATGGTTTTGACAAAATAACTCGACACTCGGTTTTTTAAATTTTTGGCTTTGCCGACATATAACAACTCCCCGTCTTTACCCAACATACGGTAAACCCCTGGCAATTGGGTCATATTTGCCAAAATTTTCTCGATATGCTCACCTGCGTTTGGGTTCACGAGTTATCCTATTCTTGCTACATTCTTTACATGATGTGCTGCTTTATCTGATTTTTTCAAGCTTTATCCTGTGGCATAGCGCATGATCTATCCACTAAAACGATCAGCTCAGTGCTAAAAACGATCAGTCGGCAACACAAGATTTGCTATGCTCAGGCATCTTGTCAGCAGAAGGAAAGTGCAGGATGACGACCGCACCACACGGCATACCGACCATTCAATCCGCAACGTCCCAGCCGATCAGTACACATCAGTATGTATCCGCCAAAGACCGTTTGATTGGCAAGCCGCGCTTTCATTTTGAACCTACACAAGTCATGCAATTGTTACGTCAACGGATTATTGGACAAGATGCAGCGCTGAATGAAATCGAAAAAATGCTGTATGTGGTCAAGGCCGATTTCTCCAGCACAGAGCGACCACTTTCAGTGACTTTAATGCTTGGCCCGACAGGTGTTGGCAAGACCGAAACGGTGCGCCTGATTGCCGAAGCCATTTATGGTCGCCCCGATGCCTTCTGCCGCATTGATATGAATACCTTGGCGCAGGAACACTATGCGGCTGCACTCACAGGCGCGCCTCCTGGCTATGTCGGCTCTAAAGAAGGCCATAGTTTATTTGATGAAACTGCGATTGCAGGTTCGCACACCCGCCCAGGCATTATGCTGTTTGATGAACTGGAAAAAGCCTCAAGCGAAGTGATACGTGGCTTAATGAATGTGCTAGATACAGGCAAACTGACCCTGACTGCAGGCACCAAAACCATCGACTTTCGCAATTGCATGATTTTTATGACCAGCAATGTGGGTGCTCAAGCCGCACAACAATACTTAGATAAATTGAATCTGTTACCGCAAAAAGTACAACAACTGTGCTTAAAACGCATGCCCACACAACGGATCATTGAAAAAGTCATGCAGCGTAAATTTGACCCTGAATTTTTAAATCGGATTGACCGTAGTTTGCATTATCAAGCGGTATCTGCTGATGCCCTGCCGCAATTGGTTGAAATTGAATTGGAAAAGTTAAACCATCGCCTGCAGCATCAACAGCGCCAAGTCGAACTCACTGCAGCAGCTAAAGCCTATTTTTATCAGGGGCATGATATTCGTTACGGCGCGCGGCATTTGGGGCGTAAAATTCGTACTGAACTTGAACCCATTTTAGCTTTATATTTTTTAAAGTATCCTGAAAAATCGGAAATATGTGTAGATTGCAGTGCAAATCAATTGCACCTCAAAATAGAATAAGCCCGCGACTTATGCTGCGTGAATCTTGAGAATGCCGCTCTGCTCATCCTCAAAGTTTTGATGCTTATTTTTTGCTTTAAAAGCCTAGGGATTAGTCAGTAATTTCCATTCCCAAGGCTTGACTAAATTTGGTCTGATCTTTAGGTGAAACCAATACAAATTTTGGCTGCCCCGCTAGAAGATAATCAATTTTTAAACGCTTCAGCGACAAAGCAGGTGACGCTACCGAATTATTGGTTTTAGATATTTTTTGAATACTGTCGCGTGGAATATCCCATTTTAAAAACATGCAACGGATCTGCAAGCGTTCGGCATCGACCTGATAGCGCGTATTGAACACAGGCCACCACAACACAAAAATGGTAATGAAATACACCCCTGTGTGCACAGGAAATGCTGGCATCGTGCCTTTGGCGTACATGGTCAGCAATAACTGAATCAATAGACCAGACATACAAATCACAAAAGCCAAAACCCACCAATCTTTTTTAGAACGAAACGTTTGCATAAAAATTCCCCTATTTGCTTCATTCTATACATAAAAATAGGCGGGAATTAAAGTGCGTTGCTGAAATTGCTCAAAAATGTCATAAAAAAACGCCCCGAAAGGCGTTGCGATACTTTAAAACACATAAGGGCGAATAAAAATTAAGAAGAAAATCCCGAGCATTAAAAACCATTTTAAGAAATAGTACACACGACTATTTTTAGCTTTTAAAGCCTTGGCTTTTAAACGCACTTGATAGACATAGCCAAAGACTTTATTTAAGCCACCCGTCTGATCGCCTGCTTCATTCGGAGAGCTTGCTGCGGTCATCACATTTTTGCCAAACCAGTGATTAAACTTTTGCATCCAGAGTGATTTTAACGGACGCTCGACATCGGCAAAGAAAATAATACGGTTTTGAGAAGTGCCATTTTCAGCATAGTGAATATAGGTTTCATCAAACACCACACTTTCACCATCACGCCATGAATAACGCTCCCCATCGACATCAATAAAACAACGGTCATCATTTGGTGTCATCAATCCCAAGTGGTAACGCAATGAACCTGCATACGGGTCACGATGACGCACTAAACGACTGTCGGGTGCTAGTTCAGTAAACATCGCCGCCTTAATGCTAGGCAAAGTTTTTAATAATGCTGTGGTTTTTGGACATAATTCTGCGGCAGATGGATGCGCGGAGTCATACCATTTTAAATAAAAACGCTTCCAGCCTGTTTTAAAGAATGAGTTAAATCCCAAATCATCGTAGCTACTTGAAGCTTTAATACCACCCTGTTCATACAAAGCTTTGGCTTCATCACGAATCATTTCCCAATTGTCATCCAAAACCTTTAAATCTTGAAAGTGCTGGGTGTCGATATAAGGTTGATTCGGCACTTTAGAAAATAAGTACATTAAATAGTTGATCGGTGCGAGAATGGTAGAATGGTCAAAAAACTGACGATAAAAACTATGACGCACCTTGCCGCGCTGTTGAATATACAACGCTGAAGCGATAAAAATCGCCAAAATAACCCACTTCAACATAGAACAACCCAAATTGCTGAAAACAGCTGAATTTCAAAAATGGCGCATATTCTACTCAATTTCAGCGCATGAGGTCATAGCAGAAAATAGAACACAGCATTGCAAATCGCTATCCCCCCTATCCAGCTTCACGCTTTAAAACATCACCATCCAAACGATGGATTTACTTTTCTGTCCAAAACAACCCACTGATAACATCTATTTATCAAGCTTTTCTAAATCGAAAATGCAATACAACCTGATTAAAAATAAAAGAGAAAACAATCACTTTCATCTTTCTTTAAACATAGGATTTTAAAATCGGGTCAAAAAGCAATTCCGAGCTATGAGAAAAATCATGACCCTTGCGTCACGGCTTGATACAACTTGCTATATTTTTTTTCGATATAGTTATCGTAAGATTAGCGAGGCATATATGTGTGCAGGACTATCGCACACGCTTCATAACATCAACTTAGAAGTCCTCCAAAATAAAGGAGATCAGGCATGATCCACGCTGGCAATGCCATTACCGTCCAAATGCTTTCGGACGGAATTGCAGAATTCCGCTTTGACTTACAAGGTGAGTCGGTCAACAAATTTAACCGTGCAACGATTGAAGACTTTAAAGCTGCGATTGAGGCTGTTAAAGCAAACAATGAAGTGAAAGGTTTAATCGTCACTTCTGCAAAATCAACCTTTATCGTGGGTGCAGACATCACCGAATTTGGCGCAAACTTCGCTCAAGGCGAACAAGCTATTGTGGATTGGGCATTGCCTGTTCACGACATCTTCAATGCTTTTGAAGATTTAGACATTCCTAAAGTTGCTGCAATCAATGGTATGGCATTGGGCGGTGGCTTTGAAATGTGTTTGGTATGTGACTACCGTGTCATGTCAGACCAAGCACAGGTAGGCTTACCAGAAATCAAACTCGGTATTTTCCCGGGCTTTGGTGGTACGGTTCGTTTAAGCCGCGTTATTGGTATCGACAATGCGGTTGAATGGATGGCAATGGCCAACCCTAAACGTCCTGATGCTGCACTTAAAGACGGTGCTGTAGATGCTGTAGTTGCTGCAGATCAATTACAAGCGGCTGCGCTTGATTTGGTTAAACAAGCCATTGCAGGTCGTTTGGACTGGAAAGCAAAACGCCAAGAAAAATTAGACCCAGTGAAATTGAACCCACTTGAACAAATGATGGCGTTCAACACTGCAAAAGGTGCGGTATTAGCCAAAGCGAATCCTGCACAATACCCTGCACCAAAACTCATGCTTGATTCTTTACAAGCAGGTGCAAGCTTGCCACGTAATGACGCACTTAAAGCGGAAGCGGAAGGCTTTGCTAAAGCTGCGGTAACGCCACAAGCAGGCGCGTTGATTGGCTTGTTCATCAACGACCAAGTGGTGAAGAAAACTTCTAAGAAATATGAAAAAGGTGCGCATCCTGTTAACCAAGCGGCTGTACTCGGCGCGGGTATCATGGGTGGCGGTATTGCTTACCAAGCGGCAAGCAAAGGCACACCAATTATCATGAAAGACATTGGCAACCCACAATTGGCATTGGGGATGTCTGAAGCAAACAAATTGCTGACCAAGCAAGTTGAACGTAAAAAAATGACACCTGCCAAAATGGGTGAAACTTTGGCACGTATCCGCCCAACTTTAAGCTATGACGAGTTTAAAGAAGTAGATATCGTGATTGAAGCCGTGACTGAAAATCCGAAAGTCAAAGGTATTGTGTTGGCTGAAACTGAAAAATCAGTACGTGAAAACACCATTATCGCGTCAAACACATCAACCATTTCGATTACACGTTTGGCAGAAAACCTACAACGTCCAGAAAACTTTGTCGGCATGCACTTCTTTAACCCAGTGCACATGATGCCATTGGTAGAAGTGATTCGTGGTGAAAAAACTTCACCTGAAGCGATTGCGACTACTGTGGTGCTTGCTCAGAAAATGGGTAAAACACCAATCGTAGTGAATGACTGCCCAGGCTTCTTGGTGAACCGCGTATTGTTCCCTTACTTTGGTGCATTCGACTTGTTACTTAAAGATGGCGCAGACTTCCAGCAAGTTGACAAAGTCATGGAAAAATTCGGCTGGCCAATGGGTCCTGCTTACCTGATGGATGTTGTTGGTATCGACACGGGCGTTCACGGTGCAGAAGTCATGGCAGAAGGTTTCCCAGACCGCATGAAGCCAGACTATAAAGGCTCAATCCAAGTCATGTACGAAAACAAACGTCTTGGTCAAAAGAATGACGTAGGTTTCTACAAATATGAATTGGATCGTAAAGGCAAGAAAGCCAAAGTGGTCGACCCAACTGCGTATGAGCTTGTAGCATCTGTCGCAACATCTGAAAAGCACGAATTTGATGCACAAGAAATCATTGACCGTATGATGTTGGCTTTCTGTAATGAAACAGTACGTTGCTTAGAAGACAACATCGTGGCGACACCATCTGAAGCAGATATGGCGATGATTATGGGTGTAGGTTTCCCTCCATTCCGTGGTGGCCCATGCCGTTATATCGACCAAACAGGTGTTGCTGAATACGTTGCGCTTTGCGACAAATATGCACACTTAGGAAAAGCTTATGAAGCGCCACAAATGTTGCGTGACATGGCTGCTAACAACAAAAAATTCTACGGTTAAGGAGCAACGTGAATGGCTACTTTAAATCCACGTGACGTTGTCATCGTTGATGGCGTACGTTCTGCAATGGGTAAAACCAAAAACGGTATGTTCCGCAATGTACGTGCTGACAGTCTATCGGCTGAATTGGTTCGTGCTTTAGTTGCTCGTAACCAGTTTGATGTCAACGAAGTTGAAGATGTGATCTGGGGCTGTGTTAACCAAACCCTAGAACAAGGTATGAACATTGGTCGTAATATTGCTTTATTGGCTGATCTTCCAAAAACAGTAGCAGGTCAAACTGTGAACCGTCTGTGTGGTTCTTCAATGCAAGCGATCCACACCGCTGCGGCACAAATTGCAACCAATCAGGGTGATATTTTCATCATTGGTGGTGTAGAGCACATGGGCCATGTGGGCATGATGCACGGTATCGACATCAACCCTGCTGCATCGAAGCACTATGCCAAAGCCTCAAACATGATGGGCTTAACTGCTGAAATGTTGGGTCGCATGAACGGTATTTCTCGTGAAGAGCAAGATGCCTTTGGTGTGGAATCACACCGTCGTGCATGGGCTGCAACGCAAGAAGGCCGTTTTAAAAACGAAATCATTGGCATTGAAGGTCATGATGCAAACGGCTTTAAACAACTATGCGACATCGACGAAGTGATTCGTCCAGATGCTAACCTTGAAGCATTCCAAGCTTTACGTCCTGTATTTGATCCGAAAGGCGGTACCGTAACTGCGGCGACATCTTCAGCATTGTCTGATGGTGCTTCTGCGATGTTGCTTATGTCTGCTGAACGTGCACAAGCATTAGGTTTGAAACCACGTGCGGTGATTCGCTCTATGGCCGTTGCAGGCTGTGATGCAGCAATCATGGGTTATGGCCCAGTACCTGCAACGCAAAAAGCACTTAAACGTGCGGGCTTGTCAATTGCAGACATTCAAACCTTTGAATTAAACGAAGCGTTTGCTGCACAAGGTCTATCTGTTCTAAAAGGCTTAGGCATTTATGATCAGCAAGATCGTGTGAACTTGAACGGTGGTGCAATTGCACTCGGTCACCCATTGGGTTGTTCAGGTGCGCGTATCACCACCACGTTGTTGAACGTGATGGAACAACAAGACACGCAAATTGGTCTTGCGACCATGTGTATCGGTCTTGGTCAAGGTATCGCGACAATTATTGAGCGTGTGTAAAAAGTCTTCGTAATAAAAAAATCCTCGCATCATGCGGGGATTTTTTATTTTGTTGTTTTGAGCTGTTCTAATTTTTAAATTTTATTCTTTTGCATTGTTATCTTGAAGACTAGATGGCTGATCAGTTGTGATTTACCTGCACGGCTTAAACCAACAACTCCCCCATCAACCATGTCATATAGCGTTCTTTATCCATAAAGTCTGGGGCGCTGCCTGTATCCAAGCAATAATATTGTTGATTAAATTCAATCACAATTTGTTCAGTCTGATGCCAATCTTCAACCAAACGAAAGTGCTGATTAAAGAAGTAACGGTTCTTGCCCCAATTATTTAAATTTTCGAGTTTAGGGTAGTTTCTATTTTCTAGAAATTGTAAATACAGTTGTTGAATATCATCAAAGACTTGAATGCTGTTCATATTGGACCTGCCTAGCTGAGCAATTAAATCAACAGGCACAGTTTAGGCAAGAGATTTGAACGGCAGATGACATTCTTTTGACAATTTGATGTAAGGATTTGCCAGACCTTACAACTTGCTTTCCAGTGCCCGCTGATGCTGCTGAGTGATCTCTTGCATTTGCGTATTGAGCTGCACCATCTCTTGATATACCGCATTAAATTCTTTCAAGGCTGCATCTTCATAGAACATGAAGGTATTGTTTTTGAGCTCCCATTTATTGTTTTTTAAAATTGCAAACAACACATACGCCTTACCCAAATTTTTCTTTTCCAATTCAAATAATGCGTGTCCTTGGTCATTATGGCGGCTTTCTAGCAAAGATTCTGCTAAATGACGGCGCAAATTATGATTGATTTCAAGATTCTCAATCTGCTCCAAAGCCATCGCTTCATGCTGTTCTAAATGTTCCTGATACAGCTCTACCATGGCACGTACTTGCACCAACATGGCTTCGGTATCGGCATAGTCTTGTTTTTTATCTGCAGCAAGTCGTTGAGGATCTAAAAACTGATCCCAATTCAAGGCTTTTAATTCACGTAAATAGCTATTGCGCGCTTCGGCACTTTGCACCATGTGACTCAAGACAAAACTCGCCATAATTTGATAGTCGCCATCTAAACGATTATCTTTTAAGTCAATTTGAATCGGCTTAGACCAATCCTGTGCCTGTACAAAAATTTGTTCGGCTTTTTCATAAATCACATTTTGATAAGCATGCAATTGAGTGACTTGTTTTTGCTGCTGTTGATATTGATAAAACATCCCGCCAAAAATCAGCAGCGTTGCACATCCTATAATTAGCACTATACGTCGCATGCGTGCCCTCTTATTTTTTAGTATTTGCAATATCTTAGCGTGAAGCCTGTCACATTTGTATAGCATTTTATGCTTATTTTCTAATGCAGCCATTAGAATATAGTGAAATAAATCAATTCATTTATACCTTTATATGATTCTGTATCCATGACGCTATTTGACCAGATGCTCAAAAATAAGTTTAGCATCGCTTTATGCTTTAAATTTTATGTAACATCCCCATCTTAGTAAAAAACAGAATTTGAGATTGTTCATGCGCGTTGATATTTGGTCAGATATTGTTTGCCCGTTTTGCTATATCGGCAAAAAACGTTTAGAGGCTGCTGCTGAAGAAGCAGGTGTAGAATTAGAAGTGCATTGGCACAGTTTTGAACTCGATCCAGATGCGCCACCGCGTCAGGAAGTGTCCAATTCAGAGCGTTTGGCACAAAAATATGGGCGCAGCCTTGCCGAAGTAGAAGACATGCAGCGTAATATTGCCGAAATGGCAAAAGCTGAAGGCATTGACTTTCAATGGGAAAATGCCAATTCAGGCAATACCTTTAATGCCCATCGTTTGGTGCATTTGGCGCAAAGTAAAGGCTTGGGCAGCGAAGCCAAAGAAGCTTTTTTCTATAGCTATATGACTCAAGGTTTGGCAATTGGCGAGCGTGAAACACTGGAAGATGTTGCATCACGTATTGGGCTGAACCCTGTAGAAGTGGATGATGTTTTGGATTCTGACGAATATGCCGACTTTGTAAAATTTGACCAAGAAGTTGCACGTGAACAATTAAACGTCACTGGCGTACCGTTCTTCGTATTTGATCAGCGTATTGCTTTAGCAGGTGCGCAGCCACGCGAAGTTTTTGTGCAAGTTCTGCAAAAAGCCCTTGAAACAGCAAGCGAGCTAGAGCTTGAAGATGCAGCAAGCTGCGATGCAGAACAATGCGATGTATCTGAACCTAAAGCTTAAGATTGAAATACAGACAAGGCTGAATAGTGTTCTTCCGGCTGATTAGACGCACAAAAAAATCCCATTACGGGATTTTTTTGTGCTTTTAAAATGGGTCAAAGTTCCAGCTTTGCCCCGCAACCATGCTTCGGTTAGTTGTCATCTTACTATGCTTCGTTAATGAAGCGAGGTGTTATTCAACCAAGAAGCTGATTTTTAAATTGACCCGATACTCCGTGATTTGATTGTCTTTAACCACCACTTTTTGTTCGTTAATCCACGCCCCTTGGACATTTTTAATTGTTTCTGTCACTTTAGCGATTCCAGTCTGAATCGCGTCTTCAAAACTTTTTGTACTGCTTGAATTAACTTCAACTACTTTTGCAATTGCCATGATTTTCTCACTGTCCTTTATCGTTATTGGAATTCTATCATAGATTAAAAAAACCGCATTTTTAGACTGTTTAACCAATCACAGCCAAAACATTACATGATTTCACACTGTCAAAAACTGTCACCATTCACCCGCATTTCAGACTTATCTAAATACAAATTTTGCAGACATCTCAACCATTTAAGCCTACACAAAAAACTAGAGCTAAAACTCTAATATATTGTTTTATATTGCTATTTTTAAAATAATTGCCGAAATGATCATTTTGTAAATTTTAAACTTTGTTATGATTCATGTGAATTTTTTATTTCGTTTGATCTCCCTACGATGTCTATTCTTCTGCCTAGACATTAACACTTTGGATGGATATTCCCATGAATATGTTTAAATCTGTTTTGATGGTTTCACTTTTAGCAATTGCTGCAAATGTATCTGCTCAAATTGTGCATGTACCTGATTTTCCAACTCAAAAAGTGAATACAGAATCGGCTGCATCTGAAGCTGTTGTAAATGAACCAACTTCGCAAAAGGCAGCTTAAGTTACGCGTTTTATCCACTAATTTTAGCTGTATTAATCTCTCCCATTTCTCTCCCCAAACAGCAGTCTAAAGCAGGCTGCTGTTTGTTTTTCTAATGCTAAATTTGCTTTAAATCGTCCATGCAACATCTAAAAACTGTGTTCTACCCAATTGCTAATACTTTTTTGGCACTGCGATTTAAATTTTTTTGATTATTTTTCATATAAAAAGCGCATTTTTTGTCAATAATGTCTAAAAAAGCACAAAAGCTGACAATTTTTAGCATGTATTTTTTAATTAAATCCATATAATTAAAGTGATTTTTTTCATTGCTATAGCAGATGCCTATGCAACAACTTCAAGCACTTATACAAAGAAAAATTCCACCTCAAGCGATTGAGGTCAACCATTTAATAGAATTAGCCAAACACTATCCTCAACCACAATCGGCAGAATATAAATTGATTGAATTGGCTCTGAATATTGTCTTGGCAGATTATTTGGAAAAAGCACAACAACATATTTAAGTATGCATCAATGAATACACTAGAAAAATCACTGTTGATTAAAGAATTACACGACTTGATTGATGCTTTAACGCATAAAAGACTCAGTCTGTATGAAACAGCCAAAGCCAAAGCACGCATTAAAGAAATTTTTATGCTGTGCGATAAACCGATTTTTCAAAAACAGTTGCTCACATTTAAAGCCTCACAAAATCCAATTCAAACTGCGGTAACTTTTGCAGAACAAAGTTTATATGCACAATCTTTTCGTGGCGTATTTACACAACTTGAAGCACTTGAAACAGTACTTTATCAACAGCCTGAAGCAGGTTGGGCGATTTTGTATCAACCGAGAGCAGGTTGGCAAATTTGGTTAATTCCTGCTGCTGACCGCACTGCTTTACTAAGTGAGTTTCAAGATTTAGAGCAGGTCTATCGCTGGATGTTGGAACAGCAGCAACAATATCACTGCCTTCAAACCGATGCAGAACTCAAGCAAGCTGCTGTGCTAGAAGCTGCTCAAACTCAGCCAGTCTTTGTCACTGCAGACTTGGAAGAAAATAAAGCTGTAGATTCGCCAATTCAATTTGACTTTATTAGAGACCACATCGCTACAGAAGAAGTTGCCTCGTCTGATACTCAAGTTTTGGACGTGGCTAAAGATGAACTTACAATTGAACCGACAGCAGACCAAACGATCATTTCCAATGCAACATTGGATATAACTCAGCCTGATGCAACGACAATAGATACTGCCCAGATGACGGCTGGCACGCAAAAACCAAGCGTCAACCCAGCTTATAATCTATTGTTAAGCCAATATAGTTGCCCCATTTCTGCGCTCAATCTTAGCCAAAATGAGTCAGCACAGTTGTATCGGGTCTTTTTGCCTGAAGCGCCAGAAGTCACGCAATATGCCGATGTATTGGTGCATTTGTCTGATCCCGAAGAAGATCAGCAACAGGTGTTGGCGCGTGCGGTATATTTGGCAGAACAAACCAATACGCAAGGACGCTTTATTAAATATGTGGTACTGCTTGGCGCATTAGATCAAATGCAAGCGATTCGTTTGACTCAAAACTTTTGCCAACAGTTTGAACATGAAATTGCAGCAATACGTGAAATTTCTTGGGAAAAATTACAAGAACATTTATTTGATTTCGATCAGCTTTTTCAATGCTATAGTCATGATGCTCAAATCGTGTGGCAGCAAGAGCATTATTTTCCTTTCATTCCGATACAGCACATTCAAACTACTAAGTTTATTCAGTTTGAAGAAAGTGAAGCACAGAGTCATACCCCTTTGATTTTACTGAAAGAACGACAAAAAATTCGTGTGATTCATGGTCAAAAGCGCTTACAACTGTCCCGTACTGAACAAGCTATACCGCACATTTTATTAGATCGACAACAAGGTATTAGTTGGCAAATGATTCAAAAAGTCATCTCCCAATTACAGCAACCGATTGATGCTTTGCAGTTATGCCAAGCACTTCAAATGTATCAAGAAAAAGAGGTTTCTGCCTAAAAACTGCCGTTTATATTATGATTTTGTAGCCAAGTCTTGCTTTTATCTCATAGATTTTCAACACTAACAAAAATGGCTTAAAGATCAGTAAATAATGTCAAGAATAAAGCACACATCGCCTTTTATATTAAGCTGTCTCTTAAGTGGGGTCGCAGGCATCACTTTTGCACAAGAATCAACTCAAGCAGTGGATCAAGCCCATACGTCACTGCCACCTTATGAATTGCCTGTCGCTCCGCCAAGTGCAGCAGATAAAAACGGTTTTTATTACACGATTCCACGTTGGATTGATGCCACACCGACGGTGTTACCCGAACAATCCAATGAATCCATTGTACCTCCCACCGCAGAAACGGAACATTTAACTTGGTTCGATCAACGTCAAAAAAATATTCGCAATTGGGCAGATAAAACAGCACATAAACTGGATAACTGGTTTGGTGAACCAAGTCCTGAACAGCCTGCCTCAGCCACTTTGCGGGTTTTTGTCGATAGCAGTTGGGATAAGCATAATGAATATGAAGTCAAACCTCGTATTCGTGGCAAAATCAAACTGCCTGCGCTTGAAAATAAACTCAGTGTGGTATTTGGTGATGACTCGCTCGATAACGAATTGCAAAATAACGTCGCCATTACCAACGAAAACCCAGCGCATGACGCAGACAAAACCGTAGACAGCAAACGTAGCCGTGAAGACAACAGTTCTCTGGCATTACGTTGGTCGAACTTTGCCGAGCGTCTACCTTTTGAAACAGATGTCGATTTAGGGGTACGTTCTGGCGATGATATTTATCTGCGTTTAAAAGCCTCTAAAGACTGGACTTTGGAAAATGATTTCTCTTTTCATGCCGAACAAATTTATCGTTATGGCATCGACAGTGAAAATTATCTCAGAACCAACTTGGAGCTCACGCACGCACGCCCCAATCAGGCTTTCTTGTCCAATCAATTTAGCCTGACCTATGCCGATGAACAAGATGATGATTTGGTTTGGGACAACTACACCTTTAGACAACATCAATTCTTTGCAGGCAACCGCTTTAACTATGGCATTTATACAGGCGGTTATTATCACGATGATGACTTACGTTTAAATCGTTGGGGGCCATTTGTCTCTTGGCGTCAACCATTTTTACGTGAATGGTTCTTTATTCAGGGCGATGTCAATTATTTAAATGATGATCGCGCAGATCGTAATCATTATCTCGGTGCTTTAGTGCGTTTAGAAGCCATTTTCTAAACAGGTAACATCTACAATCAAGCCAAATTAAAAAACCAAGTCTTGCGAACAGGACTTGGTTTTTTTGCAAGATGATCTTGCAAGATGACGATGCATTATTTGTACAACGCATCATCGATCATGTTCATGCGAAAGCAGACTTACTTTAACAGTAAGCTATTAATACGTTTCACATATTCCGCTGGGTCTTCAGGCAAGCCACCTTCAGCAATCACAGCTTGATCAAAAATCACATGCGCCAAATCATCAAATTGATTGGAGTCCTGTAATTTTTTCACCAAAGGATGCTCTGGGTTGATTTCCAAAATTGGCTTCATATCAGGTACAGCTTGCCCTGCATCCTTCAACATACGAATCAATTGTGGTGACAGTTCACCTTCACCTGTTACCAAACAAGCAGGGGAATCAACCAAACGTGTAGTCACACGCACTTCTTTGGTTTTACCGCTTAAAGATGCAGACAATTGCTCAACCACAGGTTTAAATTGTTCTGCAGCCGCGTCTAAAGCTTTCTTCTCTTCAGCATCTTGTAGATCGCCTAAATCAACCGCACCTTTAGATACGTTTTGCATTGGCGTGCCATCAAACTCCTGCACAAAGTTCATCGCCCACTCGTCTACGCGTTCTGCCATCAACAACACTTCAATGCCTTTTTTCTTAAACAACTCCAACTGTGGAGAATGCTTTGCTGCGTTCAAGTTGTCTGCCGTAACGTAGTAAATGGCTTTCTGACCTTCTTTCATTCGCGCTTTATAGTCCGCCAATGAGGTACTGATGTCATCATTACTTGAAGTAGCGTAGCGTAATAATTTCAGGATACGTTCACGGTTGCCAAAGTCTTCGCCTAAGCCTTCTTTTAAAACTGAACCAAATTCTTGATAGAATTGCTTAAATTTTTCTTGGTCTTTTTCATCTTCAGACTTGGCTAAATTGTCCAACATGGTCAACACACGACGGGTATTGCCTTCGCGGATGGTTTTCACATCACGGCTTTCTTGCAATAACTCACGGCTCACGTTCAATGGCAAATCGGCGCTGTCCACCACACCTTGTACAAAACGTAGATAGTTCGGGATCAGGTTGTCTGCCTCATCCATAATAAATACGCGCTTCACATACAATTTAATCCCCGCTTTGGCTTCACGAGTAAAAATGTTGTGCGGTGCTTTACTTGGCACATACAACAACTGAGTGTATTCAGTACTGCCTTCAACACGGTTATGCGCCCATGCCAATGGTGCGTCAAAATCATGACTGAGGTTTTTATAAAACTCAATGTACTGTTCTGCACTAATTTCGTTTTTATTGCGCGTCCACAACGCACTGGCCGAGTTAATTGCTTCCCATTCATCAGTTTTCACATACTGACCTGCTTTCGGTGTTTCACCTTCAGCTGCTTCTTCTTGCTGCCATACTTCTTTCTGCATTTGAATTGGCAAACTGATGTGATCAGAGTATTTATTGATGATCTGCTTAACTTTGTAGCTTTCTAAATAATCCAGCGCATCTTCACGCAAGTGCAGAATAATATCGGTACCCCGTTCTGCTTTGTGAATTTGCTCGACATCAAACTCGCCAGTACCCGCACTGCTCCAACGCACGGCTTCATCTGCAGCCAATCCTGCACGGCGTGATTCCACAGTAATTTTATCTGCCACGATAAAACCTGAATAGAAACCCACACCAAATTGACCAATCAATTGCGCATCGGCTTTTTGATCGCCCGTCAATTTTGACATAAAGTCTTTGGTGCCCGATTTGGCAATGGTACCCAAATGCTCAATCGCATCCTGCTGACTTAAACCAATGCCATTGTCTGAAATGGTCAGGGTTTTCTTGTCTTGATCTAAGCGGATACGCACACGTAAATCTGGATCATTTTCATAATATTCAGGATGGTTGATGCCTTCAAAACGTAATTTGTCGCAGGCATCCGATGCGTTAGAAATCAGTTCACGCAAGAAAATTTCAGGGTTGGAATAAAGAGAATGGGTCACCAAATGTAATAACTGCGCCACTTCGGCTTGGAAACTGTGTTTTTGGCTGTGCTCGCTCATTCATCACTCCTTAAATTCATAAACATGGTTATTGTTGGATGTGTTAATGAATTGGAGTGATTGCCTAATTTTTCAAGCCTAAACCCAGAAAAATTTAAAAAGGTGCACGTTGATAGACCTGATTTAAATGATCCTCTAATTTCTGCTGACGCAAATTATACACTTGGGTTAAACAATCGACGGAAGCGCCACAACGATCACGCAACTCTAACCAGCGAAATTGTTCATCACGAATTTGTGAACGCGTCCCCATGGCGACCAAACGGCTGACGATACGATAGGTGGTTGCCATTTTCACATCGGCATCATTAACCGCACGATGTTCACAAATGGCATACTCCGTTTGTGTTTTGGCTTTCTCACAAGAAAAACTCGCCGCATGCCCCGCGACACTCAGCATTAAACCAACACCCACAAGCCAACCGTATTTTATCAACATGAATCAATTCCTTCTTTATCATTCTTTACTTTATCGTTCAGACTGTAAATGAACATGGCACATGCACTCAATTTTTTCATTCGATACATTTGTTATTTTTTGCAATAAAAAACCCCATCATAAAGATGGGGTTGCGCTGATTTTTATTATTATAAAGAGCTACATTTATAATTAGAATTTGTAGCTATAACCGATGGTGTACACCATTGGATCGATGTCTAAATCGATTTTTTTAACTGTAGTGCCACCCGCTTTAACAGTCACTTCAGGACTCAATTGTGCATAACGAGCATCAAAGAATACGCCCCAGTTTTTTGCATCGGCTGGCTGGAAGTTAAAACCGATTTGACCTGCAAAACCAAAATCCTCTTTCACTTTTACATCTAAATCAGCTAAATTACCTGATGTTTTTTCATCCCAAGCAACAAATGCCGTACCACCTACACCAATGTATGGTGTAAAACGGGTTGAATTTTTAAAGTGATATTTAGCAGTTAACGTTGGTGGTAAATGCTTAATTTTAATTTTATTCTCACCCTCGTGAGCTACATCATGGCTAATTGGTGTCGCCAACAATAACTCAGCAGAGATATTGTCATTAAAGAAATATTCTACTGAAGGTGTAAATGCATATTCATGATCTGCTTCAAAATGACCAAGATCTGGATCTGTAGTATCTTGAGTTGGAGAAATTACAGAACCACCAACTTTAACTTGCCATTGACCTGCCATAGCAGAAGCAGACATTCCCATTAATGCAATTAGAGCAACATGCTTTAACATTTCAAAACCACCTTTAGAATAAAAATCTTAACGCTTAATTAATATTAAACATGACCACTATTAATATGCAACACATATTAAACATAATATTTTAATTATTTTATAAGCTATTCATTATTATATAAATTTATTTTAAATAGACCAAATTACTTGGTTTTAAAATCCGAGTTAATTAATAGAGTTTATATTATTATTTCCCGACTATATTACTCAATTTTATTTTAAAAATATATTAAAAGATTTATTTAAAATACATCTTATATTTAATTAAAAAC
The DNA here is from genome assembly GCF_013417365.1 of Acinetobacter sp. YH12252. Classification (NCBI taxonomy): domain Bacteria; kingdom Pseudomonadati; phylum Pseudomonadota; class Gammaproteobacteria; order Moraxellales; family Moraxellaceae; genus Acinetobacter; species Acinetobacter sp. YH12252. The sequence goes on along the minus strand of NZ_VPEA01000004.1, from coordinate 106,093 downwards.
TAACACAAATTTATTTTAAATAGATTAATTCACTCAGACTTTCTATTTTTAAATCATAGAAAATCAATAAAATTATCCAAATTAAATAAAGAGAATTAAAATCATCTTCATTCTAATATTAGAAGTTGATGACAACGAAAAATGGATCATTTTGTTAGAGAGTTTGAATTTTGTATTGGGTTTCAATCGGCAGATGTAAGGATGAACTTGAGGAAGATTCTTCTTGTCGTTTTAGCACGATGCTGCAACGTGCCCAGTCTATTCTGAACACGTGCGCTTAAAAATTTTGGTGATAATTTACAGCACCATCGCTGCAATCCAGCCAAAAATCATCAATGGAATATTAAAGTGAATAAAAGTCGGTACCACACTGTCCTTCATGTGGTCGTGCTGCCCATCCATATTTAAACCCGAAGTTGGCCCCAAGGTTGAATCCGATGCTGGAGAACCCGCATCTCCTAAGGCTGCTGCTGTACCAATAATCGCAATGGTTGCTGCAGGGCTAAAACCGAACTGCAAACATAAAGGCACATAAATAATCGCTAAAATAGGCACGGTAGAGAAAGATGAGCCAATCCCCAAGGTGATTAACAAACCAATCAATAACATTAAAAATGCAGCCAAAGCTTTGCTATTGCCAATCCATTCCACCGACGCTTCTACCAAAGCAGGCACTTGATTAGTAGCTTCAATCACTGAAGCGAAACCTTGTGCAGCAATCATAATAAAGCCGATGAGTGCCATCATACGCATACCTGTAATGATCACATCATCTGCTTCTTTCCATTTGAAAATTCCCGCACAGCTTAAAATGGCAACACCGACCAAACCTGCCAGAATCATCGAATCTGAATACAATTGCACCGCCAAGGTTGCAATAATCGCAAACACTGCCATCCACAGCGTAAATTTAGCAATTTGTGGTGCTTGTAAGCTTGACCCTGTTGTGTCTGCATTGAGTTCACTCGAAATGCTTTGGGTACGCTCTACCTGCACATCTTGATAATGTCGAGGCTTACGATAGCTCACAAACAACGCGATCAATAGCCCAATAAACATCCCAAACACAGGAATAAACATGGCAGCAGGAATATCTTCATTTTGAATGGCAAAACCATACGGAGCACCAAAGGTGTTGATATTGTGCGCCAAAATATCATTCAGAAAGATTGCACCGAAACCCACAGGAACAAACATATAGGTGGCAACCAAACCAAAAGTCAGCAAACAAACCACTGCACGACGGTCTAGGTTTAAATGATTGAAAACACTTAATAAAGGTGGAATCAATACAGGAATAAATGCAATGTGTACAGGGATTAAGTTCTGTGAAAATACCGCTGCCAAAGCCACAGTAAAATAAATCAGATATTTAACGCGGTTCTGTACCTTAGTATTACTGCTACCTGTTAAAGTGCGAATCAGTTTGTAGGCCAATAAGTCAGGCAAACCTGAACGTGCCAAAGCCAAAGCAAATGCACCTAAAATACCGTAAGCAAGGGCAATTTTTGCACCACCACCTAAGCCATTATTAAACGCATCTAAAGTGCCTTGTAAGCCTAAACCAGCCAGTAAACCACCTGAAACTGCACCAATAACCAAGGCAAAAACCACAGGCACACGAGCCAACGACAATCCGAACATGATTGCAATGGCAGCAAGAATTGCGAACATAAGAGATGAAAATTCAAAAAAGAAGCTATTTTATCAGAGATTATGCAGATTGGAGTTGACCAAACATTCAACTCCGACAAGCGTTTCTGATTTAAATTACTGCAGCATGTGAATTTGAATGACCTAAGGCAAAATCACGGATGGCAGTAGCAACCGCTTGCGGCTGACTAAGAATCGCCCAGTGATTAGCTGCCAACTCCACACGTTGAAAATCATCTACCCAATGCGACATTTCATCAATCAATTCAGCACCCACAAATTGATCATATTTCAAGACAATAGCTTGCACAGGACAAATTGCATAACGTTGACGCGGCTTTAATAAACGTGGGATAAAATTGGCACGATATAAATTGACGCCATAGCGCCCATCTTTGCGGATATTAGGATTGATCGCAATATCTTGATCACGTTCTAAACGTATCACCACCTGACGCCATTGTTCAGGTTGAAAAAACTGCCAAACTGTAGGTGTAAGTGCAGGAAGTTGAAAGGCGGCAATATACCAAGATTTACGCATTTGTTTGAAAAATTTAATTTTATTTTCAGAAAACTGCTTACGCATCCAGAACGCTGCATGATCCAAACATGGGCCTGAAATACTACTATACGATAAAATTCGTCCCTTTAAATCTGGATCCGTCACTGATTCCCAAGACTGAATTGAACCCCAGTCATGAGCTGCCAAGTGAAATGCACGCTGCCCCAACACGGCATTAGCAACAGCCATTAAATCTGCTGTCAATTGAGCCAAGCTATAGGCACGAATGGATTTGGGAATGGAGGATTGTCCCGCACCGCGCACATCGTAACTCACCACATAAAAATCTTGCACCAACACGGCAATCACTCGTTCCCAGACTTCTTGGTTATCTGGATAGCCATGCAGCAAAATCAATGCAGGTGCCGTTTTTTCACCCCAAGTTTTGACATAAAGCTGTTGACAATCTGAGGTTTCAACCCATTGCGTTTGTGCTTGCATAAACATCCTGTTGTTTATTGTTGACATGATTGCTCTTGAGAATAACAAAATATGCCATTGGCTTGCTCAAATTTCATACTAATATAAGAAAAATCTACTTAAGGCTCTATAAAATTTCCCATGAACCTCATCAAAAAATTGCAGCAACTTCCTATCGTTTCCAAATACTTTTTAAATCGCTATCCACCCTATCGCGGTGCAGGTATTGAAATTGATCAAATCGATTTAGCCAACCACCATGTCCGTGTCAAAATGCCACTCACCCGCAAAAATCAAAATATTGTCGGGGTGCATTTTGGCGGCAGCCTCTATTCCATGGTCGATCCCTTTTATATGTTAATTCTGATGCATCACTTGGGTTCAAAATATATTGTTTGGGATAAAGCTGCGACGATTCATTTCCTAGCCCCTGGGCGCAGTACAGTCTATGCCGATATTCGCCTGAGTGCCGCTGAAGTCGAAGAAATTAAACAACTCGCAGAAGACTATGCGCCTGTTACACGTCAATATACGCTCAATATTGTCGATGAATCAGGCGTACGAATCGCAGAAGTGCATAAAACGTTATATATCCGACGTAAAAAGCCCAAAGCCGTAGCAACGTAATTTTTAGCTCACATAAAAACGCAGAATCTAATGATTCTGCGTTGTTGGTAATATTATTTTAATCAAAAGACAAAAAGATCAATGTCACCGACAAACTTCTCTACTCTTTTTGAGCAGGTATGAATTAATTAACGTATTACTGTTGATACATCAGTGGATCATAAAAATTATAAACATTGATAGTATTTAAAATTAAAGGATCATTAAAATGAAAAAAAATCTTGTGCCAATCTTTTCCCTACTTTTTTTCTATTCATCGACATCCCTCCATGCTTTGGTGCCGAATACATTTACCAAAGTCCAGACTTTGAAAAATGTGGCTTATGGATCTCATCCTCAACAAGTGATGGATGTCTATTTCCCTGCCAAAGTACTCACAGATCAAACACCAGCCCCGCTCATGATGATGGTCCATGGCGGTGCTTGGAAAATGGGTGATAAAAATCATGCTGCTGTGGTCAAAAATAAGCTGAGTTACTGGACCAAGCAAAACTGGATTTTTGTGTCTATCAACTATAGATTAGTTCCAGATGTGACCGTACAGCAGCAAACTCAGGATATCGCCCAAGCGCTTATTTATATCCAAAATCAGGCACCGCATTGGCATGCTGACTCAAAACGCTTGGTGCTGATGGGACATTCTGCGGGCGCACACCTGGTCAGTCTATTAACCGTTCGCCCCCATTGGCTGGCACCCCAGCCACAGCCTTGGCGTGCTACAGTTGCTTTAGATAGCGCGGCTTATGATATAGAAAAGATAATGCAAACACGTCATGCACGTTTTTATGATCAAGCCTTTGGTGATCAACCTTCCAACTGGAAAGCCCTTTCTCCGATAGCTCAGCTACATCAAGCTTTACCTGCATTTCTCGCGGTGTGCTCAACCATCCGTGCAGATCAACCCTGTACTCAAGCTCGACAATTTATTCAACAAGCACAGAAATTCGGAACTCAAACCCAGTTATTGCCTGTCCGACTTTCACATGCTGAAATCAACAAGTCATTGGGACAAAATAATGCTTATACTCAAGCAGTCAATCAATTTATCCAAACGCATTAATTTTTCAGCTAGCGCATAAAAAACGCAGAATCATAAGACTCTGCGTTGGATGTACTGAAATATAAATACTTCAGTAGGATGGCATGGCTGTTCGTATTCAGATTAACGCTTTTGCTCGATGGCTGCACCAGCACCACCACCAACAGCACCACCGATTGCAGCGCCTGCATTACCACCTATCACTTCTTTACCTAAAATTGAACCAATCGCACCGCCAATTCCACTATAGGTTGCGTTACGGTTAGAACCATCTTGGGTTTTACTTCCAACTGCTGCACCTGCACCTGCGCCTGCTGCTGCACCAACACTACCACCTACGCTGTTACCCGCTGCGCCACCAACGGCACCGCCTAATGCTGCTGCACCAATACGTTGGTCATTTGAACTCATGCTTTCACAACCCGCCATTAACATGGTCGATACTGTGGCAATTGCCAATACACTCAATACTTTTTTCATGGTGATCACTCCCCCTCGGTCTATTCGCTCTCAGCTTAGTGCATATTGCGGTAACAACTTTGAAAAAACTGTTACCAAGCACAGCAAGATGAAGGTATTTCTGTAAAAGACTTAAGGCTGAATAGATGATTCAGCAACATCTTCTTCCAAAAGCACGACATCTCTTGTGGTTTGTCCATCTTCAGTAAACACAGCATGAGAAACTGTTTCTTTGCTTTCAGGCGTTTTGACCCGATCCAGTTTTAATGTGCGATGAATTGGCGCCTGCCCCTGCTTATATTCCATGCCTTCTGCATCAATCGTTTTCACTTCAGAAATGACTTTACCATCCTGCTTTAGGGTTTTATTCAACTCAATTTTTGAGGTTGGTACAATCACCCCACCTTTTTGAATCACAGGAATACCCAATTGTTTCTCTGAAAACTGTGCTTGATCATCATCAAAAACAACTTCCTTTGCCACAATATCTTTACCCTGATTGCTCACTTCAAAAATCGTGGCTTCTACATGGCGTATAGGCTTTTCACCTGTCACTGTACGAATCACTTCAGTTTTTAGAATAGGCACAATGGCTTTGTCTTTCACCACAATGCTGTTTGGCATTGGTGCAGCCGAAACAGACACACTCAGTAGCATTGCCGATAAACACAGTGTCAGTCCTCTAAATTGCATAAGCTATCCCCTTAGTTTTCTTGATATTTTTAAATTGTTCTTAATTCACTATATGCAATATTGCGGCTTTATTAAAGCAAAATATGCAACTAAAACGTTGGCAAAAAAAAGACGCCTCGAAAGGCGTCTTTAAATGATGCTTTAAAACGAATTAGAGATCGTTAAATTCATCGCTAAATGCTTGGCTTAATGCTTGATCTACATCAGAGAAATCATTCACTAATGCCAATTCAGCAGCTTCAGCTTCTTGACGACGACGCTCTAAGTGGTAAGCAAGACCCGTACCTGCTGGGATCAAACGACCCACAACAACGTTCTCTTTCAAGCCACGTAAATCATCTTCTTTACCTGTTACAGCCGCTTCAGTTAACACACGTGTAGTTTCCTGGAACGATGCAGCAGAAATGAACGAGTCTGTTGAAAGCGATGCTTTGGTGATACCCATCAATTGACGTTCAAACTTCGCTGGGAACTTGTTTTGTGCAAGTACAGCTTGGTTTTCTTGTACCACGCGAATGTAATCCACTTGTTCGCCTTTGATGAAGCTCGTATCGCCACCATCGGTGATTTCAACTTTACGCAACATTTGACGCACGATGACTTCAATGTGCTTATCGTTAATTTTTACACCTTGTAAGCGGTAAACGTCTTGAACTTCGTTCACGATGTAGTTGGTTAATGCCACTTCACCTTTCAAGCGTAAGATGTCATGTGGGTTTTGTGGACCATCAGAAATGGTTTCACCACGGTTCACATGCTCACCTTCAAACACGTTGATGTTACGCCATTTTGGAATCAACTCTTCGTAAATCTCAGAGCCATCATCTGGTGTAATCACTAAACGGTTCTTACCTTTGGTTTCTTTACCAAAGCTCACGATACCTGACACTTCTGCAAGAATCGCATGCTCTTTTGGTTTACGTGCTTCAAATAAGTCTGCAACGCGTGGTAAACCACCGGTAATATCACGAGTACGTGAAGATTCTTGTGGTACACGACCAATAACGTCACCCACACCGATATTTTCGCCATCACGGACAGAAAGAATCGTGTTCTGTGGCAAGAAGTAGAACTGTTCGCCACCATCCACAGTGTCTAATACCACAGCAGGACGTAAGTCTTTACCTGACGCAGGACGTGAAGTCACTGGCAAGATTTCAACTGTGGTCATACCTGTTGCATCATCAGTTTTCGAGGTTGCAGTCACGCCATCAGCAATTTGGCTGAAACGGATTTTACCCGCAACTTCGGTCACAAGTGGATGCGTGTGTGGATCCCAAGTCGCCACAATACCGCCAGCTTCTACCGCTTCGCCATCTTTGAGCAAGATTGACGCACCGTATGGCAGTTTATAACGCTCACGCTCACGACCTAACTCATCGGCAATACCAATTTCACCTGAACGTGAAACAGATACCAAGTGACCTTTAGCGTGTTGTACAGTTTTCACGTTATGGAAACGTACTGAACCTTTGTTACGCACTTGTACGCTATTGGCTGCAGAAGTTCGGCTTGCCGCACCACCCACGTGGAATGTACGCATGGTTAACTGTGTACCTGGCTCACCAATCGATTGAGCAGCCATTACACCCACAGATTCACCTGGATTCACCAAGTGACCACGTGCTAGGTCACGACCATAACACTTCGCACATACACCAAAGGTCGATTCACAAGATACCACTGAACGTACTTTTACTTCATCGACACCTTGCTCTTCTAAGAAGTTAGCAAGTTTTTCATCAATGAGTGTGTTACGTGGCAGAATAACTTCGTCTGAACCCGCTTTCTTCACATCTTCTGCAGTTACACGACCTAATACACGCGTACCAAGGTTTTCAATGACATCACCACCTTGAATGAATGGTGTCATCACTAAACCGCCATAAGTACCGCAATCTGGCTCAGTAATTACCAAGTCTTGTGCAACGTCAACCAAACGACGTGTCAAGTAACCTGAGTTCGCTGTTTTCAATGCGGTATCGGCCAAACCTTTACGCGCACCGTGAGTTGAAATGAAGTACTGAAGTACCGTCAAACCTTCACGGAAGTTCGCTTTAATTGGCGTTTCAATGATCGAACCATCTGGTTTCGCCATCAAACCACGCATACCCGCCAACTGACGAATCTGTGCCGCACTACCACGCGCACCTGAATCCGACATCATGTAGATCGAGTTGAATGATTTTTGCTTCTCGTCTTCACCCTGTTTGTTTTTCACAGTTGTGAATGACAAGTTGTCCATCATCGCTTTAGCAACTTGGTCGTTGGTACGTGCCCAAATATCGACCACTTTGTTATAACGCTCACCCGCAGTTACGAAGCCTTGCTCGAACTGTTGTTCAATTTCACGAACTTCAGTTTCTGCTTTTTCAATAATTGCTTGTTTTTGTGGTGGAATAACCATGTCTTCCATACCCACAGAAACACCTGAACGTGTCGCTTGACGGAAGCCCAAGTACATCAATTGGTCTGCAAAAATAACCGTGTCTTTTAGACCTAATTTACGGTAGCAAGAGTTGATTAACTTTGAGATGTTCTTTTTGTTCATCTCTAGGTTAATTTGCTCGAAGCTTAAACCTTCAGGCACAACTTCCCAAAGCAAGCAGCGACCTGGTGTCGTATCTACAACAATAGTTTGTTGCTCACGCTCACCATTTTCATTGATTACGGTTTGGTGTACACGTGCTTTTACGCGAGCGTGTAAGTCAACTTGACCCGTTGCAAGTGCACGGTTTACTTCGTGCGTATCTGCAAACACCATGCCTTCACCTTTGGCATTGATTGCATCACGCGTGATGTAATACAAGCCCAACACCACGTCCTGAGATGGTACGATGATTGGTTCACCGTTCGCAGGAGACAAGATGTTGTTGGTGGACATCATTAAAGCACGCGCTTCTAATTGCGCTTCAAGCGTTAATGGTACGTGTACCGCCATTTGGTCACCGTCGAAGTCGGCGTTAAACGCAGCACAAACGAGTGGGTGTAGACGGATGGCTTTACCTTCAATCAGGATCGGTTCAAATGCTTGAAGACCCAAACGGTGAAGTGTAGGCGCACGGTTCAACATCACTGGGTGTTGACGAATCACAGAGGCAAGTACGTCCCAAACTTCTGGGGTTTCGCGCTCAACCATTTTCTTCGCAGCTTTAATGGTGGTAGCTTGACCTGAAGCTTGTAGTTTCGCAAAGATGAATGGCTTGAACAGTTCAAGTGCCATTTTCTTCGGAAGACCGCACTGGTGTAAACGTAGGTTTGGACCAACGGTAATCACCGAACGACCTGAATAGTCAACACGCTTACCAAGTAAGTTTTGACGGAAACGACCTTGCTTACCTTTGATCATATCTGCCAAAGATTTAAGCGGACGCTTGTTTGAACCTGTGATTGCACGACCACGACGACCGTTATCTAACAAGGCATCAACAGACTCTTGTAACATACGTTTTTCGTTACGTACGATGATGTCTGGCGCTGCAAGGTCAAGAAGACGCTTCAAACGGTTGTTACGGTTAATCACACGACGATAAAGATCGTTCAAGTCAGACGTCGCAAAACGACCACCTTCAAGTGGAACCAACGGACGAAGATCTGGTGGAAGTACAGGCAGTACATTCATCACCATCCATTCTGGCTTGTTGTTCGACTCTTTGAACGCTTCCATCAACTTCAAACGCTTAGACGCTTTTTTCAGCTTAGTTTCTGAAGTTGTTTGTGGAATTTCTTCACGTAAACGAGCAATTTCAGCTTCAAGATCGATGTCTTTCAACAAGTCTTGAACTGCTTCAGCACCCATTTTCGCAGTGAATTCATCACCATGCTCTTCTAGAGCATTGAAGTATTCTTCGTCATTGAGAAGTTGATATTTCTCAAATGGCGTCATACCTGGGTCAGTAACCACATAAGATTCGAAATACAATACGCGCTCGATATCACGTAAAGTCATATCAAGTAATAAACCAATACGGCTTGGTAATGATTTCAAGAACCAAATGTGTGCAACTGGAGAAGCGAGTTCGATGTGACCCATACGCTCACGACGAACTTTTGCAGTCGTTACTTCAACGCCACATTTTTCACAAATGACGCCTTTGTATTTCATACGCTTGTATTTACCACACAAGCATTCGTAATCTTTTACTGGACCAAAAATTTTGGCACAGAATAAACCATCACGTTCAGGCTTAAACGTACGATAGTTAATGGTTTCTGGCTTTTTAACTTCACCGTGAGACCATGACTTAATCATTTCTGGTGACGCAAGACCAATACGGATGCGGTCAAACTCTACTGGAGCATGACCGTCTGAATCCGTCTTTTTGCGCATGATATCGAGCAAGTCTTTCAATTTTTTTCTCCGTGTGCTGGGAGGCTGTTTTCACATCCCAACTGGGTCACAAATATTGTTTTTTAACTGAGTTTTAATCCCCCTTAATCCCCCTTTTTCAAAGGGGGAAAAGTCCCTCTTTTATAAAGAGGGATTTAGGGAGATTTAATGGAGATGCTTAGTCACCATTTTTCAGTTCAATGTTGATACCTAAAGAACGGATCTCTTTGGTCAATACGTTAAACGATTCAGGCATACCTGGGTCCATATAATGGTTACCATCTACAATGTTCTTATAGATACGGGTACGACCTTCAACGTCATCCGACTTCACAGTGAGCATTTCTTGAAGTGTGTATGCAGCACCGTATGCTTCAAGTGCCCAGACTTCCATCTCACCGAAACGCTGACCACCGAATTGTGCCTTACCACCCAACGGCTGTTGCGTTACAAGTGAGTAAGAACCTGTAGAACGCGCGTGCATCTTGTCATCCACCAAGTGGTTGAGTTTGAGCATGTACATATAACCTACAGTCACTGGACGGTCGAATTTCTCGCCTGTACGACCATCGTACAACACGGTTTGACCTGAACGTGGTAATTCAGCCAGTTCAAGTAATTCTTTAATTTGACCTTCTTCTGCACCATCAAATACAGGAGTAGCCAATGGAACACCTGCACGTAAGTTGCCAGCCAATACCAAGATTTCATCATCAGTTAAGCTGTCAAGATCTTCTTGCTCGCCACCCACTTTGTTATAAATCTTGTCTAGGAACGCACGTAGTTCAGCAATCTCACGTTGTTGTTTGAGCATCTTGTCAATTTGCTCACCCAAACCTTTGGCTGCCATACCCAAGTGTGTTTCAAGAATCTGACCCACGTTCATACGAGATGGTACACCTAGTGGGTTCAATACGATGTCAACAGGTACACCGTTAGCATCGTGCGGCATGTCTTCTACTGGCAAGATGTTAGATACAACACCTTTGTTACCGTGACGACCCGCCATCTTATCACCCGGTTGGATGCGACGTTTAACAGCCAAGTACACCTTAACAACTTTCAACACGCCTGTAGTGAGCTCATCGCCTGTAGAAAGTTTACGTTTCTTCTCAGCAAATTTCTCATCAATTTCAAAGCTCTTCTCTTTCAAGAAGGTTTGAATTTGCGTTAAGCGTTCAGCAATCGCTTCATCACTTGGTTGAATTTCAAGTAAATCCACTAAAGCCAAGCCTGACAACATATCTTCAGAAAGCTTGTCGCCACGTTTGGTTGTACCGCCACCGTTAGACTCTTGGCCTTTCAATAAACGGATGATACGTTCACGTGCAGCTTCTTCAAAGATTTTGTATTCTTCTTTCAAGTCTTTGCGATATGCATCTAACTGTGCTTTTTCAATTGCTTGCGCACGTTCGTCTTTTTCAAGACCATCGCGGGTAAACACTTGAACGTCAATCACTGTACCTTTAGTACCTGATGGCACGCGAAGCGATGAATCTTTAACGTCAGCCGCTTTTTCACCAAAGATTGCACGAAGCAATTTTTCTTCAGGTGTTAATTGCGTTTCACCTTTAGGTGTTACTTTACCTACAAGGATATCGCCCGCAGTCACTTCAGCACCAATATAAACAATACCTGACTCGTCTAATTTAGACAGTGCAGCTTCGCCTACGTTTGGAATATCAGCTGTGATTTCTTCAGCACCTAATTTGGTATCACGTGCAACACATGACAATTCTTGAATGTGAATCGACGTTAGACGGTCTTCTTGAAGTACACGCTCAGAAAGCAAGATCGAGTCTTCGTAGTTGTAACCATTCCAAGTCATGAACGCAACGCGCATGTTCTGACCAAGCGCAAGCTCACCGCCATCAGTCGATGGGCCGTCAGCCAATACATCACCACGACCAACCTTATCACCCATCTTCACCAAAACTTTTTGGTTAATACAAGTGTTCTGGTTCGAACGCGTGTATTTGATCAGGTTGTAGATATCCACACCTGCTTCACCTGCGATCATTTCTTCTTCGTTAACACGAATCACCACACGTGACGCATCAACATATTCAATACGACCACCACGTTTCGCGATCACACATACACCTGAGTCATGCGCTACGTTGGCTTCCATACCTGTACCAACAAGTGGCTTGTCGGCAATTAAAGTTGGAACCGCTTGACGTTGCATGTTCGAACCCATCAAGGCACGGTTGGCGTCATCGTGCTCAAGGAATGGAATCAGTGATGCTGCAACAGAAACAACCTGTTGTGCAGATACGTCCATGTGCGTTACACGCTCTGGTGGCATACGCACGAAATCACCTTGGTGACGTACAGATACGAATTCTTCTGTTAAGTTGCCATCTTGGTCTACGCTTGAATCCGCTTGCGCAATAATTGTGCCGACTTCTTCAATTGCAGATAAGTATTCAACTTCTTCAGTCACACGGCCTTCAACGACTTTACGGTATGGTGTTTCCAAGAAACCAAAATTGTTGGCTTTGGCATACACAGAAAGTGAGTTAATCAAACCAATATTTGGACCTTCAGGCGTTTCAATTGGACATACACGACCATAGTGAGTTTGGTGTACGTCACGCACCTCAAAGCCTGCACGTTCACGTGTCAAACCACCTGGACCAAGCGCGGATACACGACGCTTATGGGTGATTTCAGACAATGGGTTGTTTTGGTCCATGAACTGAGACAATTGGCTTGAACCAAAGAATTCTTTGATTGCAGCAGCCACTGGCTTCGCGTTGATTAAATCTTGCGGAGACAAGTTGTCTGTTTCAGCTTGAGACAAACGCTCTTTAACAGCACGTTCTACACGCACTAAACCAACACGGAATTGGTTTTCTGTCATCTCACCTACTGAACGCACGCGACGGTTACCTAAGTGGTCGATGTCGTCGACTTCACCTTTACCGTTACGGATTTCAATTAAGGTTTTCAGTACGTCGGTAATGTCTTCATTTGACAAAATACCTTCAACTTCACGCGACTTCTGATCTGTACCCACTTCGTAAGGACGACCCAAACGACGGTTAAACTTCATACGACCAACTGGCGATAAATCATAACGCTCAGAAGAGAAGAACAAGTTATTGAACAGATTTTCAGCTGCTTCTTTCGTTGGTGGCTCACCTGGACGCATCACTTTGTAGATTTCTACAAGCGCATCTTCACGACCCGTTGTAGTATCTGCACGTAAAGTATCGGCAATGAAAGAACCACGGTCGATGTCATTGGTGAACAGAATATTGAACTGTTTTACGCCGCCTTCAGCAATTTTAACCATGACTTCATGGCTTAACAGCGTGTTTGCAGCGATCACTTCGCCATCACGTAAAGCAATGTCTTCTGCCGTGATGCGTTCGTACAAGTATTCATCTGGAACTGAAAGTTTTTCTAGGCCAGCAGCTTCCATTTGACGTACGTGACGCGCATTAATACGTTTACCTTGTTCAACAATCACTTTACCGTCAGCATCAGTGATGTCGAATTGCGCCATTTCGCCACGTAAGCGTTCTGGTACAAGGTCAATCTGGTAGCTACCCATGTCTAAGTAGACAGGTACTTTCTCAAAGAACAAGTCTAGGATTTGTTCGTTGCTATAACCTAATGCACGCAATACCACAGTCGCTAATAATTTACGACGACGGTCAATACGTACATACACCAAGTCTTTGGCATCGAATTCAAAGTCTAACCATGAGCCACGGTAAGGAATGATACGTGCTGAATACAACACTTTACCGCTCGAGTGGGTTTTACCTTTATCGTGGTCAAAGAACACACCTGGTGAACGGTGTAATTGAGATACGATCACACGCTCGGTACCGTTAATTACGAAAGTACCGTTATCCGTCATTAAAGGCATTTCGCCCATATAGACTTCTTGTTCACGCACATCTTTGATTGATTTTGTTTCGCGATCTTTAATGATCAAACGAATTTTTACGCGCATTGGTGCCGCATAAGTTGAGCCGCGGAGAATACACTCACGCACGTCAAACTCAGGCTTACCAAGACTATACTCAACAAATTCTAAAGCAGCATTGCCAGAATAACTTTCTATAGGAAAAACTGAACGAAATGCGGCTTGGAGACCGATATCTTCGCGGCTTTTTGGAGTTTTGCCATCTTGTAGAAATGTACGGTACGAGTCGACTTGAATCGAAAGCAAGTACGGTGCATCCATCACTTGGGGCAATTTACCAAAATTCTTACGGATCCGTTTCTTTTCGGTATATGAGTATGCCATCTGGAGTCCTCGGAAAGTAAACTAAACCCGCCTGCAGAACGGGTTTAGAAGGAATTACGCAGGCCGATATGGCCACCACTCTTTACAAATGCTGCAATTTTTAGTGGTATTAAAACGCTTAACAATATTTTCAAATGTGGAAAAATATTGGTAAGCGTTTGATTATATTGATTTATATTCTTTTTGATGGTTTTCCCATCATTCAAACAAAAATCGAGCCGATAATTGTAACGCAAAAAGGCTGATGACCCAAGAGCCATCAGCCAATTTTTGGAGCCGATTATAAAAAATCGACTCCCTTAAGAAATTACTTAAGAGTAACTGTAGCACCAGCTTCTTCAAGTTTCTTCTTAAGCTCTTCACCTTCTTCTTTAGAAACAGCTTCTTTGATCACTGAAGGAGCGCCTTCAACGATGTCTTTAGCTTCTTTAAGACCAAGGCCAGTAGCTTCACGAACTGCTTTAATTACAGCAACTTTGTTCGCACCGAAAGAAGTCAACTCAACGTTGAATTCTGATTGCTCTTCTGCAGCACCAGCAGCAGCGCCAGGAGCAGCAGCAACAGCTACAGCAGCAGCTGATACATTGAATTTCTCTTCAAAAGCAGAGATAAGTTCAACAAGTTCAAGAACAGTTTTTTCAGCAACTGCGTTTAAGATTTCTTCGTTAGTTAAAGCCATGAGAATAACTCCAAATGGAAATTGAATGGTGTGGAAATAAATTTCAGCTTATGCAGCTTCTGACTCGTTTTTCTCTTTGAGCGCAGTAATAAGGCGACCCAATTTCGAAATAGGAGCTTGAAGAACGTTTGCAAGCATAGTAAGCGCTTTTTCTTGGTTCGGAAGATTCGCAATTACGCTAACTTCAGCACCTTGGTAAAGTTTGCCGTCAAATGCAGCAGCTTTAAGTTCAAATGCTTTGTTTGTTTTAGCGAATTCTTCGAACAAGCGTGCAGCTGCACCCATGTCGTCTTCAGAAGTCGAGAAAGCTAAAATTGTTGGGCCAACAAGGTTGTCGTTCAAGATCGTGAATTGCGTATCTTGAAGAGCGCGTTTTGCCAAAGTATTACGTACAACACGTGTAGTAACGCCTAATTTACGCGCTTCAACACGTAGAGCCGTTAATTGCTCAACGCTTAAACCCTGATAGTCAGCAACAACAGCTGAGAACGCTTTAGAAGCAACTTCGTTTACTTCTGCTACGATCTGTTTTTTGTCTTCGATAAGAAGAGCCATTGTAAAACCTCCTAACGGTGATTTATGTACTTACACGAAGTACACTCCCAATTCGTAAATTCAAAACTGAATTTACACGCGGAGGATGAATAAATCACACCACCGCGTCTACCCAGGCTGGGATATTAAGAAAGCAGCATAAAACCACTTTCGCCTGAGGTCTTTGACGCTGATAAATTCTCATTTACCAATTCAAAGTCCGCCTGAATATCCCCTCTCCTGCTAGGAGAGGCTAGGGAGATGTTTAACTCTCATCCCAACCTTCTCCCAGAGGAAGAAGGAGACTTTTCAGGACTTTAAAATTCTTGCTAAGTCAGACTTAGTTAGAAACGTTTTGTACATCAATAGTAAGACCAGGGCCCATAGTTGAGCTTAAAGTGATCTTTTTGATGTAAACACCTTTAGAAGTTGCAGGCTTTAACTTTTTCAAGTCAGCAACTAAAGTTTCAACGTTTGAACGAACAGCTTCAGCAGTAAAACCTACTTGGCCAATCGCAGCGTGGATGATACCCGCTTTGTCTACACGGTAACGTGCTTGACCTGCTTTTGCATTTTTAACTGCAGTTGCAACGTCAGGAGTTACAGTACCCACTTTAGGGTTTGGCATTAAGCCACGTGGACCAAGAATCGTACCTAACTTACCTACAACGCGCATTGCATCTGGAGCAGCAATTACAACGTCAAAGTCAAGATTACCCGCTTGGATGCTTTCAGCTAGATCATCGAAACCAACTACGTCTGCGCCTTCAGCTTTAGCCGCTTCTGCTGCAGCACCTTGAGCGAAAACAGCTACACGTACAGTTTTACCAGTACCTGCAGGAAGAGTCGTCGCACCGCGAACAACCTGGTCAGATTTACGTGGGTCAACACCTAGGTTTACAGCAACATCCAAAGATTCTTTGAATTTTGCAGCAGGAAGGCTGTTTAATACTTCAACCGCTTCTTCCAAAGTGTAAACTTTGTTCGCTTCTACTGCAGCTGCAATAGCTTTTTGACGCTTAGTTAACTTTGCCATGTCTTATAGCTCCACATCCAAGCCCATAGAACGTGCAGAACCAGCAATGGTACGCACACGCGCGTCTAAATCAGCACCAGTTAAATCTGGCTCTTTAGTAGTCGCGATTTCTTCTAACTGAGCACGAGTCAACTTACCAACTTTGTTTTTGTTAGGTACAGCTGAACCCTTTTGAATGCCTGCAGCTTTCTTAAGAAGAATAGCAGCAGGAGGAGTTTTCATGATGAATGTGAACGACTTGTCGTTGTACACAGTGATCACTACAGGAATTGGCAAACCTGGTTCAACTTTTTGTGTAGCAGCATTGAATTCTTTACAGAATGCCATGATGTTAACACCACGTTGACCTAGTGCAGGACCAATAGGTGGAGATGGATTCGCTTTACCAGCTGGAACTTGCAGCTTGATATAGCCGTCAATCTTCTTAGCCATTTCAAATTACCTCTGGGTACAAACGCCGCTAGGCTCCCCAATATTTTCAAGTAACGATACCGTTACAACAACAATGCCCGACTCATAATAAATCGGGCGTTTTACAACCAACCTAAATTAAACTGATTTTTCGACTTGGCGAAATTCCAGCTCAACCTGTGTAGGTCGGTTAAATACATTAATCGTCAACGTTAAACGTGACTTCTCATATTGAACTTCTTCCACCACACCTTTAAAGTCTGTGAATGGACCGTCAATAACAAGTAATTCTTCGCCTGGTTCAAACATCGTTTTTGGACGAGGTGCCTCACCAGTATTGCGTACACGTGCAAGAATCGCATCAGCTTCTTTTTGCGTAATTGGTGCAGGTTTTTCCGCTGTACCACCAATGAAACCTAAAACTTTTGGACATTCTTTAACAATGTGCCAAGTTTCATCGTTCATTTCCATTTCGACCAATACATAGCCTGGAAAGAACTTACGCTCTGACTTACGTTTCTTACCATCCTTCATTTCTACCACTTCTTCGGTAGGAACAAGAACTTCACCAAAGCTATCGGCAACAGCGCTACGCTGGATTCGATCATTAAGCGAACGCATCACTTGTTTTTCATAACCTGAATAGGCATGAATAATGTACCAACGTTTCATAGCTCTTTTACCCGATAATAAACTTGATTGCCCAGCCTAACAGATAGTCAAAACACCACAACACAATTGAGGTGACCACAACAACCACGAGCACTTGCCACGATGTGGTTACTGTTTCTTGCTTAGTAGGCCAAGTGACTCGACGCAATTCAATGCGCGAATCTTTAAGCAAACGAACAAAGCCTTTGCCTTGATGGGTGGCGTATAATAAACCTAATGCCACAACGATACAAGTCAAAATTACCCCAACACGCACCCAAATATCATTTGCTGGTGCCCAATATGCCGGAAGATGTTGATTTACCATCATCGCTGCGATGAATAAAACCAAGGCAACACCCCATAGCACATAGTCTAATGGAGAACCTGATTGAACAACTTCAGCAGAATTATTTCTTTGAGGGATTGGCGCGTCGCTTAATGCGTCACGCGATTTATCATTCGACATTTTTGTACTCGTCGTAGAATTCGCGACTTATTATATGACTAGATTAGCCGACATCAAGCTTCTTTTAAAAAAAGTGGCAGGCCAGGAGGGACTCGAACCCCCAACATTCGGTTTTGGAGACCGACGCTCTACCAATTGAACTACTGACCTACAGCACAGATCGAGAGCCAAAGCTCCCGACCTGTTTTACACATTCTATAATTATGCTGTTACTTTAGCAACAACACCCGCACCTACAGTACGACCACCTTCACGGATCGCGAAGCGTAAACCAGCGTCCATTGCGATTGGGTGGATTAATTCTACTGACATTTCTACGTTGTCACCTGGCATTACCATTTCAACGCCTTCTTTCAACTGGATTGCACCAGTTACGTCAGTTGTACGGAAATAGAATTGTGGACGGTAACCGTTAAGGAATGGAGTGTGACGACCACCTTCTTCTTTAGAAAGTACGTATACTTCCGCATCGAATTTAGTGTGTGGCTTGATTGTACCTGGTTTAGCAAGTACTTGACCACGTTGTACGTCTTCACGCTTAGTACCACGTAAAAGAACACCACAGTTCTCGCCCGCACGACCTTCGTCTAGAAGTTTACGGAACATTTCTACGCCAGTTACAGTTGTTTTAACTGTGTCTTTGATACCAACGATTTCAACTTCTTCGCCTACTTTCACGATACCAGTTTCAACACGGCCAGTTACTACTGTACCACGACCAGAAATTGAGAATACGTCTTCGATTGGCATTAAGAATGCTTGGTCGATTGCACGTACTGGCTCTGGAATGTAAGTGTCAAGCGCTTCAACAAGAGCTACAACAGCGTCTTCGCCATATTGACCTGATTCACCGTTAAGTGCTGCAAGAGCAGAACCACGGATTACTGGAGTGTCGTCGCCTGGGAAGTCGTAAGTAGAAAGAAGTTCACGAACTTCCATTTCAACTAATTCGATTAACTCTTCGTCGTCTACGATATCGCATTTGTTTAAGAATACGATGATGTAAGGTACACCTACCTGACGAGAAAGAAGGATGTGTTCACGAGTTTGTGGCATTGGACCATCAGTCGCTGAACAAACAAGGATCGCACCGTCCATCTGAGCAGCACCAGTGATCATGTTTTTAACATAGTCGGCGTGGCCTGGGCAGTCTACGTGCGCGTAGTGACGAGTTGGAGAGTCGTATTCTACGTGAGAAGTATTAATTGTAATACCACGTGCTTTTTCTTCTGGTGCAGAGTCGATTGCAGCGTAGTCTTTCGCTTCACCACCGAATTTTTTCGCACATACAGTTGCAATTGCAGCTGTTAAAGTTGTTTTACCATGGTCAACGTGACCGATTGTGCCCACGTTAACGTGTGGCTTATTACGTTCAAACTTAGCCTTAGCCATGTTCATCTTCCTCGTTTACGTCGAACACAATGCTGAGTAAAACTCTGCCCCGACATATCGCCTAAAAATCTAGACACCTAATACTTGAAAAGCAGACTAATAAGCCTGCTTTTTAAAAAATTTTGCGAATAATCGCTAAACTGTATCTGGAGCTCTTATCGAGATTTGAACTCGAGACCTCTCCCTTACCAAGGGAGTGCTCTACCACTGAGCTATAAGAGCGATAAATCCTTCGATGGAGCGGGAGACGAGGATCGAACTCGCGACATGCAGCTTGGAAGGCTGCCGCTCTACCAACTGAGCTACTCCCGCATCTATGTTGGTAATTACCACTTCTATCGAAGTTAATGGTGGTGGGAGAAGGATTCGAACCTTCGAAGCTTACGCGGCAGAGTTACAGTCTGCTCCCTTTGACCGCTCGGGAATCCCACCATTTCACACTTACTCAGTGTTCGTTCTTTACTTCACGATTTAAACTCTCTAAGATGGTGCCGGCACACGGATTCGAACTGTGGACCTACTGATTACAAGTCAGTTGCTCTACCAACTGAGCTATGCCGGCGTTTCTTAGTGTTTCGTACGTTTCGTATCGGAACGGTTTGCAGTTTAGCAAAACTTGAAATCCGTGCAAGTGTTTTTTTCAAAAAAAACGCTAAAAACTCATAAAATCAATCCATTTGATGATAATTCAACCGCTTTGATCACTGCGCGAGCTTTTATTTGGGTTTCATTCCATTCAGATTCAGGATTTGAGTCCGCAACTAGACCTGCGCCTGCCTGCACATAGACCTTATTTTCACGAATTACACAGGTACGAATGGCAATCGACATATCCATTTCGCCATGCCAGCCTAAATAACCAACAGCACCACCAAAAACACCACGTTTTACAGGCTCAACTTCATCAATAATTTCCATGGCACGAATTTTTGGTGCACCCGAAAGTGTCCCTGCAGGGAAAGTTGCCTGAAAAACATCCAAAGCATCGACATCGTCACGCACTTCACCTTGCACATTGGACACAATATGCATGACATGCGAATAACGCTCGATCACCATTTGATCAGTCACTTGTACTTTACCAATTTTGGCGATACGCCCGACATCATTACGCCCCAAGTCAATCAGCATTAAGTGTTCGGCAATTTCTTTTTCATCCGACAACAAATCTTGCTCAAGTGCCAAATCTTCTTCTTTGGTTTTACCGCGCGGGCGTGTACCTGCTAAAGGACGCACAGTGGCAATACCATTTTCCAAACGCGATAAAATTTCAGGTGATGAGCCGACAATATGAAATGGCTGATCATCGCCCAAAGTTTTGCCTTGTACCAAGAATAAGTACGGCGATGGGTTGAGATGGCGCAAAGCACGATAAACCTGTAACGGCTCACCATCAAAATCTGACACCATGCGATGTCCAGGCACCACTTGCATAACATCGCCTGCACGAATGTATTCTTTGACGGTATCAATGGTCGCCAAGAATTTTTCTTTGCCTGTAAGCGATTCAAAATGTGGTGGCGTATGTTTTTCTGCTTTTAGACTAATCGGGGTTGCTAAAATTTCTTCTAGTGCATCGAGTTGTTGTTGTGCATTGTCATAAGCATCTGCCTGCGCTGCATCGGCATGCACAATTAAGAACAAGGTATCTTTTAAGTTATCAAACACGATGACTGTTTTAGACAACATCATCCAAATATCAGGCAAACCGACTGGATCTGCTGCAGGCACGTTTTTTAAACGCGGTTCGATATAACGCACTGCATCGTAACCAAAATAACCCACCAAACCACCTGTAAAGCTTGGCAATTCAGGCAAGTCAGCTTGCGTAGGCACTTTAAATTGCGCTTGAAAATCGCGGATATACTGAAACGGCTGTGCACAAGTTTGTTTTTCGATTGAACCGTCAGCATGTTGGATGGTGAGTTCACCCGCATTACAGGAGAAAACTGTAGATTCACCCAAACCAATAATTGAATAACGTGCCCAGTTTTCACCACCTTCTACAGACTCAAACAAATAGGCTTGTTGATGCTGCTTCAAACGTGCAAATACCGACAATGGAGTTTCGGTATCGGCCAAACGCTGGCGATATACAGGAATGAGGTTGTAGCCTGCTGCTTTAAGTTGTTCAAATTGAGTCAGAGTGGTCATGTGAAGCTCTCTATATTTCGATGTAGCAATGTTTTCGATAAGACGAAGTGAAGGACGGTTGTAGATTGACTAGCGTCGCCATCGAAATATGGGCATTACAGCCTGACTCATATTGATATCCTTTATAGCAATTAGCGTAAAATTATTTGATTTTTGAATCTTAAATATTTAACAATTCAGTTAAATTATCCACAATTTGTTGCGGCTGACAATTGGCAATCGGCTCACCATGATTATAGCCGTAGCTGACCACAATACAATCAATCCCCGCTCGACGCGCGGCTTCAACATCATTAGAAGAATCACCAATCATCAAGACTTGAGACTTCTCCACTTGATAATGTTCAACACAATGCAGCAATTGACGCGGGTGTGGTTTACGCTCCTCAAAGCGATCTCCACCAATCACATCAGCAAAATAGTGTTGCATCTCTAATGCTTCAACAATGGCACGAGCAGGTAGTTCAGGTTTATTGGTCACACAAACTAAGGTTTTTTGTTGTGCTTTTGCCCAGTCCAAAAATTCAATAATGCCCGGGAATGGTTGTGTGTCGATACACGGATCGGCATTATAAATTTCTAAGAAGGTGTTCAGTAGCTGTTGTTGCTGTTCAGGATGAACTTCGCCCATTAAGTGCGATAAGACACTATTGCAAAATACCGCAGTTCCCTTCCCCACCCAAGTTCGCACTTGTTCCAGTGTTACCAAAGGCAGTTGCAGTGCATTTAAACTCATGTTCATGGCGCGGTATAAATCTGTCGCAGAATCGACCAAAGTGCCATCTAAATCAAATAAAATGACTTGACGTGTATCAAGCTGAGCAATAGACATTCTTCCCCCTAAATGAACAAAGGCATGCGATCGCATGCCTTGATTGTAAAGCAAAGGCTGCTTATTTAAACAATAGCCAAGCCAAAACTGCCAAAATCACCAAGACAATCAGTGAAATCAAGCCAACAGAAGCATTTTTTTGCTGTTCTTTCTCTTGTTCCACACGAGAAACAGGCTGCTCGACAGGCACAGGTTTTGGCTCTGCTTGAGCTGCATGAATATCCACACCTTCTGGAATAGGTGCTGGTTTCGGCACTGCCACGCCTTGCGGCATACCATCTCGGTTTAATTGAACAGAACTGTCACGTTGATTCAATTCAGGCATTCCCTGCTCATTCATTTGCTGTGCAGGTGTTTTTTCTGTTTGCGCTGTGACTTTTTCTGCAGTTTCAGCAACATCAACCGCATGCTCTAACTCAACCGCAGGCGCAAGTACCGAAAACTTTAAGCTAGCAAATTGGACGATATCACCTTCTTTAAGTAAGGTTTCATCGGCAATGCGTAAATCATTTACAAAAGTGCCGTTGGAAGAATTTAAATCTTGCACATACAGCGCTTGTTCTTTAAGTAAAAAAGCCGCATGTTTACGTGAAATTTCTGCCGATTGCAGCACCAAATCTGCACTTTGATGACGCCCCACCAACATATCACGGTCGATACTAATTTCTTGGCCAGTAAATTCACCGCTAATTGCTTGTATTTTCCAAGTCATAAATAACTTCTCTCGTGTGATTTGGCGACATCATAACATGCCCTTAACCACAATCTGCGCAGGATACGATTAAGGTGTAGCGCGAATTGTGGTCGTAGTGACTGTATTTTTAGTTTTGCTGACTTCCTGCTGCGGCAAAACTACGTTTTGGCGCTGTACCGCAGGCTCAATCGCAACAGGGGTGCTCACCACCGTTGCTGTGCGGTTTGCAGACACTGCTGATGGTAAGGTTTGATAAGTTCCTGTTTGCGGCGCAACTCGAGATACAGGCAAACGCTGCTGATAAACATCGCTAACATTCTCAGGCAGTTTAGCAAAGCTACCATCGGCATCCATTGCCAACTGAAGGCTATACAATTGGCTATAACGCTGCTGCGAAATACGGCGAATATCCTGACTATCTCCCACAATGGTTGGGTGAATAAAAATCAATAAATTACGTTTTTGATTAGATTGACCATCGGAACGGAATAAACGCCCCAACCCTGGAATAGCACCCAAACCTGGCACAGCCTGACGACTATAAACCGAGTTATCAGAAATTAAGCCACCTAAGACAATGGTTTGTCCGTGCTCGGCCAAAATAGAAGTTTTAATTGCGCGTTTGCTGGTGACTAAATCCTGCGCCTGACCTTTATTGGCTTTGACATCTGACACTTCTTGTTCAACTTCCAAGCGTAGTGTTCCGCCTTCACCAATATGTGGCACGACTTTTAAAGTAACCCCGACATCTTTACGTTCAATAGTGGTATACGGATTTGCCACACCACCATTGGTAGATAATGAACCTGTTACAAAAGGAACGTTTTCACCAACCACAATATAGGCTTCTTCATTGTCCATGGTCACAATAGATGGCGTAGACAATAAATTGGATTTGGTTTTTTCCTTCAAGGCCTGAATCATCGCACCATATAGCTTGCGTGAACCATCACGACCTTCACGATAATCACCCAACACCAATGACGTACCTGCACCAATCGCACTGCCTGCGCCTGCTGCACCACCAGTTAAATAGCCTGCAGCAACATTTTTTAAACTTGCACCAATATTGTCAAAATTAATTAGACCGATACCGCTGCTTAAATCGCCCAATGCCCACTGCACACCCAATTGGTCGGCATCGGTACCTTCCACTTCTATAATCGCAGCTTCAATCAACACTTGTTGACGACGGGTATCTAGTTGCTGAATGGCCGATTCAATTTCACGCATCAACTGCGGATCGGCTTTGACCACCAAAGCATTTTGCGAGCCATCGGCAATAATACTGACACCATTACCATTAAAACTGGTGATGTTGTTTTGATTGTTGCTATTCGAGCTGCCACCCAAATTAATACTTGGGGTGGAAATAGTCGATGAATTACCTGTGTTGTTATTGGTGCTGCTTAAATTACTAGCACTGTTGTTGTTACTGTTGCTATTTGCATTAGAGCTGCTGCTCACCGCCTGTCCTGAAACCAGACCTTGCAATATTTCTGCTAAATTCTGTGCACTGGCATATTTCAAGCGAAAAACCTTCAAACCACCCAAACGATCTGCCGCAGGCACATCCATCATTTCAATCATTTGACGAATGCGTTTACGTGTTGCGGTATCGCCTTTGATGATAATACGATTGGTACGGTTGTCCGCCACAATACGCACACGCGAACCTTTAACATCTTTCGCTGCCCCTGTCGAACTCATCGACTCAAGCAAGCCAATGACTTCTTCGGCTTGACTGGATTGCAGGCTAATCGCTTCAATGTCATTTTGCCCCGTACCATCTAGGTTACGAATAATGCTTTCTAACTGATAAATGTTACTGGCACGATCAGACACGATTAGAGCATTGGTGCCCCCGACCGCAGACAAATGCGCAAACTGAGGCATGAGCGGACGTAAAGCAGGAATCAGGTCATTGGCATTGGTATTTTCTAGCCAAATCACTCGCGTTACAATTTGGTCACCACGCGCATTTTGACGACCATCATAGGGAATGCCTGAGCTTTTTACATTGCTGTCAGGTACAAGGCGAATGGTATTGCCTGATGGTATTGCCACCACACCATTCACATTCAATACGCCTAAAAACAGGTCATAGACTTCATTTTTATTCAGGGCTTTGTTGGAAATCACCGTGACATTGCCACGCACACGCGGATCGACTGCAAAGTTCTTGCCCGTAATATCGGCCACTTCATTAATAAATGCAGTTAAGTCCGCATCACGTAAATTAATTTTCCAGGTTTGCGCATGACTTGCAGTACTCACCATTGCAACAAGCGGTGCAGCAGCCAGTAATGCCCAAAATGGACGCTCATGATTCAATAAAGCCATAATCTACTGTGTTTCCTAACCCTAAATATGTCTCTGCATGTGGTTACGATGCCGATCCATTTAAAAATTTTGTTGTATGGTCATCACTTGATCACCACGTTTTATTTCTAATCTCACTTGACCTTCACGACGTGCCTGTTCAAGCAATTGTGCATCGCTTTGCCCTTGCCCAACGTTTTGACCATTTAAAGACAAAATACGGTCACCTGGCTGTAAACCCAGTTTATTTCTTAAAGCGGCAGGCGTACGTGTAGTGACTTCATAACCATTGCCCGTATTTGCTTCAACACCCATCTCTTTTAAGTATTGTTCGCGATCTTCCTGTATGCGCTGCACTGCCTGTCCAATGGCATTATTCGGTTGTGCGGACTGCGTAGGTGCAGTTACAGGAGCTTGATTACCACTTGGAATTAAAGGTGCGATAGGTTGATTTAAACCATTTTCAATACCTTTAAACAATACTTCACGCGTCGCGCCACTGCTATGACGTAAAATCACCCGATCCCAGTAGACTTCTGCCAATTGGTACTGACTCAAATCAATCACATCACCCACACGGTAACGCTCTGCCACCTCATTCACTTTAATGACCGCAGAAGAAAACTGACTCGGCTGCCCAACCACTACACCTTGCAAAGTCATATTTAATTGATCATCGGCAGTGTTGCTGCGCCCAAGTTCTTGAAACAATGCAAAGGAGGTAATATTCGGGATTTGTGGTTGCTGTGAACCCAACTCCACCCGATCAATTTGCATGACTTGGGGCGGCGCAACAACCCACCAAAATAAACTCGCCAGTTTCCAACACAGATACAAAATCAAAAAAGCTAAAAATACTGGCGCAGCACGATCAAACTGCTTCCAGTGCAAATTCCCTAATCGTTCAGAGAGTGTACGCATTAGAAACCTCCTTTTAATAGAGGTTGGCGAGTGCTGATCACATAGGTATCTAAGCCCGCTTTGCCTTCATAAGAGGCGATATTCATCAATAAGCGTTGCGTGAGTTGCACATCTAGCATCAAGCTTTGATCAAGCGCAATATTCAGCATTTTTTGTTCACGTTGATCGCGAATATCAAATAACAGTTTGCCATTTTCATCGGACAAACTGCCTTTTAACGCGGGGATATTCATACGGTCTTGGCGCTGAGCAAAACGATACAGCAATTCACCACCCGCCCACTGCAGTTGTCCTTTGGCTTTGGTGAAGCCTTGCTGTTTTTTAAAATTCAAATGAATGTCTTTGAGTTGAATCGCATTACTTGGCCACTGCCAATCCACAATACTTTTTAAGGTTTCTGGCGCAACTTGCCCATCTAAAGATTGCACCAAGACGCTACCAAAACGATAGCCAACAATGCCTTCGAGTTTAGTATTGCCACTATGCACTTCAACATCGGCAGCGACACGCAATAAAACTAAATCTAAAGGACGTGTATTCCAACTTAAAGAACCACGTAACTGTCCCTTATGCCAATCGGCTTGCCCCTTCCAGATATTGCCACTCACATTATGTAAGGTCTGATTATTTTTATAAAATTTTGAAATTAACCACGCTGCTGGAATTTGTAATAACACAAAAAACAAAAATGCAATGAGGGCGAAAATCCACCACGTGATGTATTTGGGTTTCTTTATCATGCCACCACGACCAACCTTACTAATTTTTCTATGAATGACTTTTTATAACACTCACACATTATGCACACTTTTTCGGCGTCGCCAATTGATACAGATAAAAAAACCAAGCCGTATTGCTTGGTTTTTGAACTCTAAGTCAAATCAATGACAAATTGATGAAGCTTAGATTAGAAAATCTTCAAGTTTTGCGCCTTTTTCTAATTCAGCGACTAACCAGCGTGGTTTTTTACCACGACCAGTCCAAGTATCTGTAGAATTGATTTTGCTACGATAACGTGGCGCTACAGTTTTACGTGGGCTTTTCTTACGCTTGCTTTCGCCAACTTCCAAAATCTGCTCAATGCTTAAACCCAAATTGTCTGCAATCGC
This sequence comes from Acinetobacter sp. YH12252, assembly GCF_013417365.1. Lineage (NCBI taxonomy): Bacteria > Pseudomonadati > Pseudomonadota > Gammaproteobacteria > Moraxellales > Moraxellaceae > Acinetobacter > Acinetobacter sp. YH12252. Next base: position 78,839 of record NZ_VPEA01000004.1, on the reverse strand, counting down.
TAAAATTTGATTATAGGCATCTTCAATTGCTTGATCTTTTTTCGTGGCAATTAATGCTTCCGCTTCAGCTTGTAAACGCTTTAACTGTTCTACAGACAAATTGCTAATATCAGGCATCATACTTACTCCAAAAACTATGCTTTTTATATTCAGTTATTAAATTAAGCAGATTCATTCTATTTTTATCAAACTGAAGCGTCAATAAAAAATCTACTACTCTACATATAAATAACAGTCGGACATATTATGAACTGATTATTAAGATTTAATCAAGAATATGCTGTACGGTTTTTTCTATTTTATGAATACCCGCGCGTACATTTTCAGGGATTAAGGTTTTTTGCATATTGACGCGATCTACACATACAATCACCGCATCTGCCTCTGCCACCACCATTTGCTGTGCTTCACTGTGGATTAAATAATGCATACGCATGGCACTATTACGCAATTCTTCTACCCGAACGCCAATTTTTAAAATATCAGGATAAACCACAGGACGTATATATTTGCACTGATTTGAGGCAATCACAGTCAAAACATCTTGCTGTAAAATTTTTAAATGGTCTAAATAATATAAACGCGCACTTTCAATATAACGGTAATAGATCACATTATTGACATGCCCAAAAGCATCCATATCTCCCCATGCAACACGCTGCTCAAAAACAATTGGATAATCTGCTAGTGTTAACACAACTCACCCTTAAATTTTAATTTCGACAAAATTAGAATTATTTTCAAAGATTAAATTTAACTGTTTTAATAATTCAGGCTGATCTTTTAAATTAGATTTAACTCTTAAATAACTCATTAATACGTGTTCAGGATATAAATCCAGTAATTGCTCGGCTTCTGAATAACGCGCTGTTGCTGTAAAAATATGCCATTTGGCAAAACTAAATACAGGTAATGCAGGGTATTTCTGTTCCCACAGATTTATTTGCTTTTCAATTTTGGCATAATCAGGTTGTTGTTTTAACAACTGCTGTTGGAACCATAAATAAAACACTTCCTGATTAAACTGTTCACTCAACATCTGTACCGCAAGACGTTCATGTTGTGCGGCCAAATCAGGCAGACGCGACAATAACTTCAACCACAACACCTGAATGGCATAAGACTGACTGAAAATCTGCTCACTTAAATCACTATAACGCTGCTGCAAAGCCTGTAAATTTTCTGCATCAGCCTGCTCAAATTGGGTTAATAACTCAGTCAGCCACTTTTGCTTGGTGTCTGCATCTAAATGCCCGTATTTGGTCGAACGTAAATAATGCCAAGGATATTGCGTGGCAAATTCGCCCCACAAGGCAATTAGACGCTTTTGATAAGCCGTTTTGACTTTAAATAACCACGGCGATAATTCGTGCTGATTCAAAAACTCTAAATGCGTCAAAGCTTGTTCAGGTTGTTGCTGCGCTAAATAAATTTCAATACGCTGTATTTCTGCCAACTCAAACGCCATGGCACTGCTTTGATTTAAGGCAGCCAACGCTTGCGGATATTGCTGTTGGATGGAGTGCATACGTGCTTCCATCACTCCTTTGAGCAAACCTGACTGGGCAAACACCTGTCGAATAAACTGGTGTTGATCTTCTGCAGCATCTAGCAACCAAATGACCGCCAATTGCTCATATGGATGCAGATTTTTAAAGTTAAATACTGTTTCAACCTTACGCTGTTCACGGCTAAAATAGCGCTTTAACAACAACCATAAAATTTGTAGCGAAACACTAATCGACAAGAAAAAGAACAACAACAACCAAATATTGGTTTGCAATTGCCATTCGCGCCAATACACATAAACATAGCCTGAACCATGCCCATAACTCAGTACGCTCAGCAAAGCGACCAGTACAATACTGACCACCACATAGGCGAGTAAAATCTGTTTCATTTATACCGCCCCCAATAAAGCACGTGTTTTTAAACTTGGCGTTGGAACGATATTTAAATTTTTAATTTTTTCTAATTGCTGAACCAGTTGCTGTGCTTTCTGATCAGGCAATTGTTGTAATAACTGAATAATGTCATTCACTTCTTGTTGATATTGCACATATTGACCTTGTATAAAGATTTGTCGAGCCAGCAATAGACGCAATTGTGCTTCTTTTAAAATAATCTGGCGCTGCATCAACTGTGTCGCAGGTTGCTTGGCAGATTCAATACTCAGCCATTTTTGCCAAAAATAACGATCATCGACATCGGCAGGGTTCAGCTCAGGTTGTTGAGCTTGCTGTTTTAATTGTTGATCTAATTGCTGCAATAACTGACTTACTTGTTGATATTGCGCATCACGTGTTGTTATAAATTGTTGAATTTGTTTCTGATCTTGCTGAACAACTTGGTGCAAACTTTGTTTCAAAGCAGGAGCTAAAGCATATTCGTTTAACTCACGGTCTAAATGAGCTAGCTTTTCAGTCGCATAGTGAAACTGTTGTTGTTGTAAGGAAAATTCCACCAAGTCCAATTGCTGCGCCACCATATCTACTGGTTGAATCGCATCTTCTTGCTGCACAGCGCTGGATACTGCGGACTGTTCTGGCGCATCTTGGGTATAATTACGGCGCTGCAAAGCCACCAACTGATCATTTAAATTGGCATTGGTTTTTTCTGCAAGATGCAAACTTTGACTGAGTTGCTGTTGTTGCGCTGAAATTTGCATCACATCAAAACTTAATTTGACGATCCAGACCAAAGCGATCAACACCACTATCACAACCAGTTTTTTCATAGTTTTCCTTGCATGCGCATCATTTGCTGCAATATTAATTCTGTTTTTAAATGGGTCAACTTGAATACGTTATATTTTGTATGATGCTGCGTTTGATAATCGAGCAAAATTTTCTCTAAACGATCACCCAATACCCAATAATAACCTTTGTTCAGTAGATCGAAATCCTGCTGAATCAAGCTCAGCCAGTTTAACCAACTGGCTTCACTGCTAATCATCATGATAAATTCTGAAGATTGTATTAAACGCGCGCGTACTGCCTGCATTTTTTCAATAGAACTGGCAGGACACTCCCGTCGATACAACACAAAATTATGGATCTGCATCCCCTGATCAAGTAGTGTTTGCATCATAAATTGCCGACCGCCCACACCACGCCAAAAGGCAATGTGTGTGCCGACTTTCAAATTTTGCAAACACGGCAAACTCAGCATCCCTTCGGAAGTTTCAACCTGTGGGACTTCACTGTAAAGACCATATCCACTTAAAACTTCTGCAGTTTTTTCGCCCACAGCCACCCAACGTATATGCTGCAAATCCTGCAATGATATTTGGCTTCGGGCTAAATATTGCATCCCAATATCGACAGCAGTCGGACTAACCACCACAATAATATGCGTGTGAGGCAACTGGGCATATAAATTAGCCAGTTGCTCCGACCACGGCTGTGCAGAAAGCTGCAACAAGGGCAAATCAATGACCTCAATATGCTGTTGTTGCAAAGCCTGAGTTAAGGCCTCTGCACGATCTTGAGGTCGGGTATTAATGAAGAGCATGGGCTTCTGGTGCAATATGAATTATTGATACAGGGCTTTGAGTAATTCGCCCGCACCCTGTGCCAATAAAGCTTTTGCCAATTCTTCACCTAGCATTTCAGCCTGTTCAGGTGCGCCATATTGCACAGCTTTAAGAATGGTTTGCCCATCGACACTACCAACACGACCTTCAATCTGCAACTGACCATTCTGCAAAGTTGCGTAGCCTGCAATTGGCACCTGACAACCGCCTTCCAAGTAGGCATTAAAAGCACGTTCGGCACGTACACAGACATTGGTTTCGGCATGCATTAACGGCAAAATTAAATCCAACACCGCCTGATCTTGGCTACGACATTCCAGACCCAAAGCCCCTTGCCCAACGGCAGGTAAGCTCACATCAGGCTGAATGGTATGACGAATACGCTCTGCCAAGCCCAAACGCTTTAATCCTGCACTGGCTAAAATAATCGCGTCATACTGACCATCATCTAGCTTAGACAAGCGCGTACCCACATTGCCACGTAAATCTATAATTTCTATATCTGGGCGCGCTTTCAAAATTTGGCATTTACGGCGCAAGCTTGAAGTTCCAACTTTAGCGCCCTGTGGTAAATCTGCAAAACTGGCATAGTGATTCGATACAAAGGCATCAAGCGGGTCTTCACGCTCACAAATGACCGCCAAGCTCAAACCTTCAGGCAATGCCATGGGTACATCTTTCATAGAGTGTACGGCTAAATCGGCACGACCATCCATTAAGGCGGCTTCTAATTCTTTGACAAATAAGCCCTTCCCCCCAATTTTTGCCAATGGGGTATCTAAAATTTTATCGCCCTGCGTGACAAAGGTCACCAACTCAACAGTTAAATCGGCATGCATCGCCTCTAAGCGGGCACGAATGTGTTCAGCCTGCCATAACGCAAGCGGGCTTTGTCGAGTTGCAATTTTCAGGGTTTTCATCATAGTGGCTAAGCAAGATAAATAAGTTCATCTAAACTTAACCTGATCCCCTAAAAATGCAAGTCTATTTCTTTACCGATTTATCAATCTGTTGCGTATTCATCTGCGATGATGCTGACAAATTAGAGTTTTTGGATGCGTTCTCGCAATAAAGGCAAATGTCGTCGGCTAACAGCCAAACGCTCATCTAGCTCACGGCAACGTACCTGATACTGTCCTGAATTGACCACTTCTAGCCCCTCCAAAAACTGAATCGAGACCAAGGCATTTCGGTGAATCCGAATAAACTGATCACCAAACTCGGTTTCTAAATCTTTCAGCGTTTCATCAATCAGGACACTGCCATTTTTATGACGCACAGTGACATATTTCTGATCAGCTAAAAAATAGTAGATATTTTCTATTGGCACCAATTCTACACCGCGATAGGTTTTCGCCGCGATTTGGTGACGTTTTATTTTTAATTCGTCCATATTTTCTTTTTGTTTTAAATGACTCATCTGCGCTTGCGTGAGTTTTGTTAAATGATCTAAAACCTGTTGCAATTCCTGTTGCATTATCGGTTTTAACAAATAGCCTTCCGCATTGGATTTAAACGCATCAAGTGCGTGTTCATCATAAGCGGTACAAAACACAATGGCTGGCATAGGGTCAAGCTCACGCAAATGTTGAGCACAACTTAGACCATCCATTCCCGGCATTTGAATATCTAATAATATGACATCCGGCTGATGTTCATCCGCCAGTTCAATCGCCTGTTGCCCATGAGCTGCCGTTGCCACCACATGATGCCCCAGTTGAGTGACCAAACGTGATAATCGCTCTCTAGCTAGAGGCTCATCATCACAAATTAGGATGTCCATTTTTCCTCCTTTTTAAGTCAATAACTTTATTTTTATCAAGTCTAGAAAAATCAGAGCAATCACAGCTTATTTTATTTATAACGGTATTGCAGCACCGTGGTGTACATACCATTCCCCGCATAATTTTTGAAAGTAACACTGCGCCCATAATACGCTTTTAAGCGCTGTTCCACGTTTTGCAGTGCAATCCCATGTCCAGATCTTAAATTTATTTTATCGCTGACATACGGATTTGTAATGACAATATTGACTTGGTTTTGCAATATTTCGATCAATATACTTATCGTACTCTTTGCTAAAACTTTTTCAACTCCATGAAAAATACTATTTTCTAGCAAGGGTTGTAAAGTTAATAACGGAATTTGTACCTGACTGAGCAGTTGCGGTTGTTCAATTTTCCATTCTACCGCCAACCGATCACCCAAACGAATTTGTTCAATCTCTAAATATCGCTGGCAAAGTTCAATCTCATCTTTCAGGCTTACCAGTTTTAATTCTTGCAAACTGGCACGAAATAAACGCGACAAATTGAGCAACATTTGCTCGGCTTTATCGGGATCTATGGCAATGAGACTAATCACATTATTGAGGCTGTTGAATAAAAAATGTGGGTGAATACGCGCCTGCATGGCATGTACCCGCGCTTGTAATTCACTATGCCGTTGCTGAATCGCCTGTTCACGTACATAAATATAACGAAAGCAAAATGCGCCCAATAACACGCCATAACTCAAATGCAGTCCAACGCCATGTAACAGATCATCTATACCAAATTGCTGTAGATGAAAGTTTTGCCCAAAATGCAACAAGGTATTTAAACTGAGTGTGGTCAGCAACACGATGCCTTGCAGCAGCAAAAAACTGACCAAAAAAGATAAACTCAAGCCCATGCGTAAAAAACGCGCCTGAAAAAACCCCACCAAGGCCGCAAAACACAACACCACCCAATTGATATAGAGTACGTATTGCAGCACCCGAGCAAAACTTAAGCCGTGCCAACCTTGTGCTTCAGCCAGTGCCAAAACCATTGCCAAGGCATTACTGCCAATAAATAATTCAATTAGATATTGCCAACGTCCTATTTTCGTAAAAAAATACAGCTCATGTTGTTCTGCCTGCGTATCAGCATAAGTTTGATTGGCTTGTTCTTCGGCAAGTGAATCTGAATTTGTTATACTCTTGTCCAAATCACCGCTTTTTACTTTATTGAGCCGATATGACCACATCTTCTAATTCCTCAAATCCGTCACAAGCCCAAACTTCGGGTATGTGGGGCGGTCGTTTCTCTGAAGCGACTGATGCTTTTGTTGCTGAATTTACAGCATCTGTTCAATTTGACCAACGCTTTTATAAACAAGATATTGCTGGCTCAATTGCGCATGCAACGATGCTTGCCAAAGTAGGCGTACTTACGACTGAAGAGCGTGACGATATTATTCAAGGTTTAAATACCATTCAGGCTGAAATTGAAGCAGGTCAATTTGAATGGCGTATTGACCTTGAAGATGTCCACATGAACATCGAATCACGCCTTACTCAACGTATTGGCATTACAGGTAAAAAATTACATACAGGTCGTAGCCGTAACGACCAGGTGGCAACCGATATTCGTTTATATGTCCGTGACGAAATTGATGCTATTTTAGAATTATTAAAAAAATTACAACACGGCATTTTGAGCTTGGCAGCCAAAAACACCCACACCATTATGCCTGGTTTTACCCATTTGCAAACCGCACAGCCTGTGACTTTTGGTCATCATCTTATGGCATGGTTCGAAATGTTGGTACGTGACTCTGAGCGTTTAATTGACTGCCGCAAACGTGTTAATCGTATGCCTTTGGGTTCTGCTGCTTTGGCAGGTACCACTTACCCAATTGACCGTGCTTTTACCGCAGAATTGTTGGGCTTTGAAGCTGTATCTGAAAACTCGTTAGATGCTGTATCAGACCGTGATTTCGGGATTGAGTTTAACGCTGCCGCATCTTTAATTATGATGCACTTGTCGCGTATGTCTGAAGAACTGATTTTATGGACATCGGCACAGTTCAAATTTGTGAATATTCCAGACCGTTTCTGCACTGGCTCATCCATTATGCCGCAGAAGAAAAACCCAGACGTACCAGAATTGGTGCGCGGTAAAACAGGTCGTGTTTATGGCGATTTAATGAGTCTGTTGACCCTGATGAAAGGTCAACCGCTTGCCTACAACAAAGACAACCAAGAAGACAAAGAACCTTTGTTTGATGCCATTGATACCGTGCGCGGCTCGCTCATGGCATTTGCCGATATGATTCCTGCTTTAGTACCAAACATTGCAGAAATGCGTGAAGCTGCATTACGTGGTTTCTCTACGGCAACTGACCTTGCAGATTACTTAGTAAAAAATGGCGTGGCATTCCGCGATGCACATGAAATTGTAGGTAAAGCCGTAGCATTGGGCGTACAAGAAGGCAAAGACTTGTCTGAACTTAGCCTAGAACAATTACAGCAATTCTCAGATTTAATTCAAGCTGATGTATTTGAAAAAGCACTGACCCTTGAAGCCTCTGTAAATGCACGTGATCATATTGGCGGTACAGCGCCTGCACAAGTTGCAGCGGCAATTGAACGTGCTCAAACACGTCTTGCTCAACTTTATGCATAATCAGGAAGTGAGAGATGTCTAAACAAGTATTTTGTCGTAAATATCAAACCGACATGGAAGCGATGGATTTCGCTCCTTTTCCGGGTGCCAAAGGTCAAGAATTACTTGAAACGGTATCTAAACAGGCTTGGCAGGAATGGCTCAAACACCAAACTACGCTCATTAATGAAAAGCGTTTAAATGTGTTTGAACCTGAAGCGAAAAAGTTTTTGGAAGAACAACGTGAGAAGTTTCTCAACAATGATGCCAGTTTGGAAGTCGCAGAAGGCTTAAAACCTCAAAACTAATCCAAGTACTGTTTTTTCATTTTGGAAAATTCAAACCTTGTTTATTTTACAATTAAAAGAGTCTTTATGAAGGCTCTTTTTTATGCCATTTGTGATTATGAGTTGCCGCAACAATGTTTTAAATAAATGAAAATAGATTCAAAAAATTAAGCTAATTTCCTATTTTTATTTCTCGATTGAAGCGTATATTTTATAGTCACAGTAAAGCACTCAAAAATATATTAATTATTGATTTTAAAGACAATAGTTTTAAAAATAATCACACTAAAAATAATGTAATTTAAAAATACATTTGTATATAAAACGCTACATTCCACTACAATAAACCACATGATTCTTGAGTGTGATTTTCCTATACTTATTTTCAAGGAGATAAGCAATTATCTCTCACTATAATAAATATCCCCGATTTCAATCTCAGATTTCCCCCAAAGTCTGAGATTTTTTTTATCCAAAATTTCGGCTGTTTCAAGCCATAAAAAAAGCCCCATCATTAGATGAGGCTGAATATTCAAAAAAGCTGAACTTAGCGTTCCTGTACTTTTTCTTCAATTTCTTTGACGCTGGTATGACGTACGTCAAAACCTTTGACCATATAAATCACTTGTTCTGAAATATTTCGTGCGTGGTCACCAATACGCTCTAATGAACGTAACACCCACATCACATTAATCACACGTGAAATATGACGCGGATCTTCAATCATATACGTCATTAGAGTACGTGTTGCAGATTGATATTCACGGTCAATATCGGCATCGGCAAGTAAAACACGCAGTGCTTGATCGACATCTAAACGTGCAAAAGCATCCAGTGCATCGTGAATCATGACACGCACTTGGTTACCAATATGACGTGTTTCCATATAGCCGCGTGGCGAACTACCTTCTTCACATAAGTTTTGGGCAATACGGGCAATTTTTGCAGCTTCATCACCAATACGCTCTAAGTCAGTATTGGCTTTAGACATGGCAATCACCATACGCAAATCAATTGCGGCTGGATGACGACGCGCCAAAATCAACGTTAAGGCTTCATCAATTTCGGTTTCCATGCGATTGACAACGTTGTCTTGGAACTGAACTTCTACCGCCAAGGCTGCATCGGTATCCAAGAGTGCGTGAATCGAGTTGGCAACCTGCTGCTCTACCAAACCACCCATGGCCATAAATTTGGTATTTACATCCTGCAAATCTTCATTGAACTGAGAAGAAATATGGTGACTTAACACAGGATTATTCGTACTCAAGGAATACACTCCACAACAAAAGGATAGACTGACGCAATGATTGAATATTAAAGCACAGCAATGATGACGTTTTTATGACATTTTCTCACCAAACTCTCAAGTCTGATCGTTTCTGTCTTTAAACAGCATAAGCCATTCAGATGACAAAATGACTTGGGTCTGTTGACATTTCGTCTATGTTTGCGGCAACGCATATTTTTTAGCTGATATAAGGCATGGGACAGGAAATTTAGTCATTCTAAATGACTGACTCATAAAGCAATAGTAGCAAAAATATGCTCGCCCCCTTGCGCAGCAAACAAAGCAACGCTTTGTTCTTGCTCATGTGGCTAAAACTTTCTCAGATTGCGTTATGAAACTTGGCAATAGTCTCGCTATTCCCTGCGTTTCATGCCTGATCTGCTCAGTTTTAGCCTACAGCGCAAGCTATTTATGAAATGTCAACAGACCCTATATGGCTTTCCGAATCAACCAAGCATTCATTTCCTGCACATCTTGTTCAGTCAATTGCCCAACGGCTGCTTTCAACTGTAACACATGCTTCAAATAGTCATACTGTGCATTGAGATAATCCTGCTTGGCAGAAAAGGCGTTACGCTGTGCCAACAGTACATCCACCATGGTTTTTAAACCTTCCTGATATTGCGCTTTGGATGCTCGTGCCACTAAATCTGCTGAATTCATTGCAGCCTGTCGCGCCTGCAATTTGGCTTGATCAGTTTCGACTTGTAAATATGCCTGTTTCACATCGGTATTGGCTTTACGGATTGCTGCATCTAGCTCGGCTTCAGATTTTTGTACCAAAACCACTGCTTTTTGCACATTTTTATTGACCCGCCCACCGCTAAACACATTCCAGTTCATTTCAATCCCGACCTGGTCGAACTGACCATCGGGCGACATGATACTTTCAGGGCTTTGTTTGGCATAACCATAACTGCCCACAGCTTCTACCTGCGGATAACGTGCTGCTTGTTCAACCCGACGTGCATCTTCGGCATATTGTCGCTGCAAATGTGCCTGTTGAATAGCCAAATTTTGAGTTTGTGCCAATTGCGACCATGCCTCTAAACTTTCAGGCACAGGTTTTTGAAATTGAAAGTCATCTCGCAAAACTGCCAAACTTTCTTGATATGGCCCAATCAATTGTGCCAACTGCTCTTGTGCCAAAACCAACTGCACATGTGTTCCAATCCTGTTCGCTCGTGCATTTTGATATTGCGCATTGGCTTCACTGACTTCACTTTTAGCCACCAAACCTTCACGCAGTTTGGCATTCATCATATTGAGCTGTTCCAACAAAGCTTTTTCTTCTTGTAAATATGCTGTTGTTAAAGACTGCTGTCTCAGCACATTAAAATACGCTTCTGATACATTCAAAATATGTTGCTGTTGTTGTAAACGTAAGGTGACTTCACTCAGGCTTAACGAGGTTTTGACTTGTTTCAGGGCTTGCCAAGCATCCCAACGAAATAAAGGCTGACGTGCTGTTAACGCGACTTGACGTGAAGTTGAAGATGAACTGCTTAAAAGCTCTGGCGAGGAACTGGCAATATTGACTCGACTCATTTCCTGACTTTTACGGGTGATATTGCCCGACAGAGTCACAGTTGGCAGTAAATTGCCTTGCGCAAGCCCTAAATTTAATTGATCGGCCTGATATTGTAATTGCTGTGCGCGCCAAGTCGGATCGCTATTTTGAGCACGCTGATAGGCTTGCATTAAATCCAAAGCAAAAGCACTTGAACTCATCCAACATAAGCATGTCACTAACATCATTTTTTTCATTATTTTTCGATCAACCCACTCTGTAATTTCGCCAATCCTACTGCAATGTATTTTACACTGCCCATACTAAAGCGAATTTGCATTTTTTTCGTATGACTTTCATTAATTTTGATAATTTTTCATATTATTTCAATTCATTGCAATACTTAAGCAAAGCCATACACGTGCTAACAATCACTGCATAAAGTGGCACTTACTCACAGGCATGTAACCAAACTCTAGCAGAATACTACAATTTACTCCGCGGCTTTGACTTTACAATGCAAGCTCTCCCTTTGTCCTTCGACCCAAGCTTCTAAAACCGTGTGTCTCACAGCGGATATTTTAAATTTAGAATTTTGGTATGAATGACTCATTTTGAATTTTTGGAATCCATAGTGCCTAAATGAAGGCACTAGATGATGAATGAATACTCATGTTGAATTGCTGTAATGGTTAAATTTCTTCGCACCAGTAAACTTGCCCTACTGCTTGGCAGTTGTCTGTGTTTGCTCGCCTGCCAAAATTCAGATACGCCTCCCGTAGCTGAACCACCAAAGGTACAGGCCAGTGCCAGCGAACCTGTAGATTTGACCCAAATGTGTGAAAACATTCAGCACAATATGCAGCAAATTGACAATACCCGCACCACGTTTGCGCTAGAACAAATTAATCAGGATTTAAAAGTTTGCCTACCGTTGCTACCTTTAAATGAGCAATTAAATTTACTCAATCTTTCGACCCAAATGTATCAACGCTTTTTGCATGTAGAACGCAGCGCTGCAGAACAAGCCGCTTTTGATCAACATGCTTTTGATATGGCGCAGCATCCAACCATTCAGCAAAGTCATTTTGAAAACTTTGCCTTGCGTGATCAATATTTATTGAAACATAAGGGACAAGCCTATTTAGAGCTATACGATGCAGGTGAAGCACAGTTGGTTTATCGTCGTAGCCCACAATACTTAGCCATTATTTTTGCGCCTTACATGCCCGATGCCGAGCAGATTTTTATTGAAAGAATGGCCAATGACAATATGCAGCACAGCTTGCGTGATGGTGGACTCACCCTTGATGCTGCCGATTTGGCAGAACGCGCCTTATTTTGGGAAGATTACGTGCAGCGTTATCCTAAAAGTCACTTTATACGGGATGCACGTTATCTAGCCGAAGTGTATGCCTTGCTGCTGTTTAAAGGCACAGTCAACAGTCCTGTTTCTCAGGATTATGTCGATGAATACAGTATCCAACCTGCCGTATTATTTGAAATTAAAAAACTGGCAAAGTTGCAAAAATCTCCCTTAGCACAGCAAGCGCGTAAATTCCTTGCCTTTTTACACATGAGCAGTGAACAACGACTCACTGAAATTGCAGCACAGCCCACTGCACGTGAACAGCGTGAATATGGCGATGATGCTTTAGTACATGCACAGTTGCATCAATATTTAAATTTAAAGAACATCTCCATCCATGCAAAACGCGATTGTTTTAGTGATGCCGTTTGTATTACTCGCTAATTATCCAAAGTCGCTTAAAGCTCAAATACTTGTCATTAGGCATCAAAGAATAAAAGCCGCGCGAAGCCTGCTTTTATACCAACAACGTGCTACTATTTATACAGCTTGACGGAGCGCGAGTAATTCCTCGCTGAGATTGTGTCCATGCTGAGTTTGTAGCCTAAAATCTGCAAACCAAGCTGTAAACCCAAGTACCGTTGAACCTGATCAGGTTAAAACCTGCGTAGGAATCAAGCCACCTAAAAACCCAGCCACACGGTTAATGTTGAACTATTAAAGTCTCAACAACTCAATTGCAATGTTTTTGGTCGTGCTTGATTCGTTGATTTCATTCTTCAGGATCATTGCAATGAACCAATTAACGAATCTATCCCCTGCTGACATTTCTGCTCAACACGAGCAAGATGCCAAAGATTTAACCCGCATTTTGCCTGCATCGAAAAAAGTCTATATTCAAGGCTCACGCCCAGACATTCAGGTGCCAATGCGTGAAATTGAACTGACCGACACTCCAACAGGTTTAGGCGGTGAGCACAATCCACCGCTCATGGTGTATGACACTTCAGGTGTATATACCGATCCAAATGTTGAAATTAATCTGAACAAAGGCTTGCCGAACATCCGCGACAGCTGGATTGAAGAGCGCCAAGACACCGAAAAACTAGAAACCCTCAGCTCAGCCTTTGGTCAAGAGCGTTTACGCGATATTCGTACTGCAGAGATTCGTTTTGCCCATATTCAAAAGCCGCGTCGTGCCAAAGCGGGTAAAAACGTCACCCAAATGCACTATGCCAAACAAGGCATCATCACCCCTGAAATGGAATATATCGCCATTCGTGAAAACCAACGCCAACGCGAAGGTGTCGATATGCGTCAGCATTCGGGGCAAAACTTTGGAGCTAAAAATCTAACTGAAATCACGCCTGAATTTGTACGTCAGGAAGTGGCTGAAGGTCGTGCAATTATTCCTGCCAACATTAACCACCCAGAATGTGAGCCAATGATTATTGGTCGCAACTTCTTGGTCAAAATCAATGCCAATATTGGTAACTCGGCACTGGGTTCAAGTATTGATGAAGAAGTCGCGAAAATGACTTGGGCGACCCGTTGGGGCGCAGATACCATCATGGATTTATCGACAGGTAAAAACATCCATGAAACCCGTGAATGGATTATCCGCAACTCGCCTGTGCCAATTGGTACTGTACCTATTTATCAGGCACTAGAAAAAGTAAACGGCATTGCCGAAGACCTCACTTGGGAAATCTTTAAAGACACGCTGATTGAACAGGCTGAACAAGGTGTGGATTACTTCACCATTCACGCAGGCGTGTTATTGCGTTATGTACCACTCACGGCCAATCGCTTAACAGGTATTGTATCGCGTGGCGGTTCAATCATGGCGCAATGGTGTTTGGCGCATCATGAAGAAAACTTCCTTTACACACACTTTGATGAAATCTGCGAAATCATGAAAGCTTACGATGTATCGTTCAGCTTAGGTGATGGTTTACGTCCGGGTTGTATTCAAGATGCCAACGATGAAGCACAATTCAGCGAACTGCGAACTTTGGGTGAATTGACTCACCGCGCTTGGGAACATGATGTGCAAGTGATGATTGAAGGCCCGGGGCACGTACCAATGCACATGGTCAAAGAAAATATGGACTTGCAACTTGAAGTCTGTAAAGAAGCACCATTCTATACACTCGGCCCATTAACCACGGATATTGCACCAGGTTATGACCATATTACTTCTGCAATTGGTGCAGCGATGATTGGTTGGTACGGTACTGCAATGTTGTGCTATGTGACACCTAAAGAGCACTTAGGCTTACCGAACAAAAAAGACGTCAAAGACGGCATCATCACCTATAAAATTGCAGCACATGCGGCTGACCTTGCCAAAGGACATCCGGGCGCGCAAGCACGTGACAATGCCTTATCTAAAGCACGTTTTGAATTCCGCTGGGAAGATCAGTTTAACCTGAGCCTTGACCCAGATACCGCACGCAGCATGCATGATGAAACCATGCCAAAAGAAGCGCATAAATCTGCACACTTCTGTTCAATGTGCGGACCAAAGTTCTGTTCGATGAAAATCACGCAAAACGTGAGAGATTATGCACAAAATCAAAATGCTGCGAACAAAACGGAGCAAGTAGATGCAGAGGTCGAATCAGGTCTCAAAGCCATGAAAACCGCTTATCAGGAACATGGTCAAAAATTATACCATAAGCTCTAATTTGTTTAAAAAGCGTTTGTATTCAATCAAATCTCAGTTAGGATGAAATTATGCTTTGCTCATCCTGATGAGAATTTATGAAGATTATTCAACAAGCAACTTATGGACAACACGATGCACAGATTCACCAACGTGAATACCTGTATCGTGGTTTTATTCAGGTTGAAAAAGTCAGCCTGAGCCATCGCTTGTTTAATCAAACTACATATACCCCAGTCCTTCAGCGTGAACTCATTCAACGCCCTGAAGCGGCTGGGGTACTCATTTATGATGCACCACAACAAAAATTTGCCCTGATTGAACAATTCCGTATTGGTGCAATTGATGATTGCGACTCGCCTTGGCAACTCGAAGTGATTGCAGGCGTGCTAGATGGCAATGAATCACCTGAAAGTTGCATTCGTCGTGAAGCTTTGGAAGAATCGGGCTGTGAATTAAAAGAATTACAACATTTATTCAGTTTTTATCCATCTGCGGGTGCATGCGCAGAATTGTTCCACTTATATAGTGCGAGCACCACGTTACCACAGGAAGGTGGCGTGTTTGGTATGCCAGATGAAGGAGAGAATATTCAATTACACATTCTTGATTATCAGGAAATTCCAAACTTGCTGACCAATGGTCGGCTAAAAAACGCACCTGTCATCATGGCATTGCAATGGTTACAACAACAAATTAAAACCGTGAAGGATGTCTAAGGGGTCAGGCATGACTTTATTCTCAAACAATCACCAGCAACGCTGGACAATTGTACAAATTTCAGATACGCACCTCATGAATCAGGAAGATTTAGAGTTTGTGCACATGAATCCTGAACGCAGCTTTCACGCGGTAATGCACGATATTCAACAGCAATATCCGCAGCTCGATGCTATTTTCCATACAGGCGATTTAGCACAAATCCCTGTTGCTGAAACCTATCAGCGTTATTTGCAGTTTATGCAGACTTTGAATACGCCGCATTTCCAGATTCCGGGCAATCATGATGATGCCGCGGTTTTTCCATTCCATTTACAGTCCAATCAAGTTCATGCAATTGAGTTGGGCAATTGGAGTGTCATTTTACTGAATACTGCGGTTAAAGGTCGGATTGATGGCTGGATGGACGCAGCACAATTACAGCAGTTAGATCAGCTTTTACAGCAACATGCGCAGCAGCAGGTGATTATTGCCTGTCATCACCATCCTTTTGATATGCAATCGCACTGGATAGATCAGCACAAACTTAAAAATACCGAAGCCTTAATTGATGTATTGGCACGCCACAACAATGTCAAATTGGTGCTGTGTGGGCATGTGCATCAAGACTCATTAAATGAATGGCAAGGGATTCAATTTTACTCTACGCCTTCGACCTGCGTGCAATTTAAACCACATAGCCAGCACTTTGCGCTTGGGCCTGAGGCACCGGGTTACCGTGTGTTACATTTGAATGCAGATGGCAGTTTTAGCACCCAAGTGCATCGGGTTGAGCATGTCACACAACAAATAAATTTTGAAATTTCAGGTTATTAACTTTCCATTTTATTTTTTTTGCTTTACTTTATGCCTTCAACGAAAAAATGCGATAACACATCCAAACATCAAAGACTATCCATAATCAAAAAAAGTCTATATGATGACGTCCCCCGAAGATCGAATATTGTTCTTTGGGAGTGGATAAAAACACTTGCATATCACCATATTTTTCGCGTACCAATCGTGCGCATATGATGAGGAATGCCCTACATGGCGAATGACAACCAAAATCAAGTCTTGGACGAACAAACAGATCTTGTAGAAGAAAAAGCTACAAAACGCGTGCGTAAGGCAAAGCCAAAGGCTTTAGAGGGCGGTTCTACAGCTAGCTTATTTGGTATTGCACCTTATCAGCCTAAAAAAAATGAAGAATACATGTCTGAAGGACAGCTCGAGCATTTCCGTCAAATTCTCATGGCGTGGAAAGAAGAGTTAATGTCAGAAGTTGACCGCACTTTAAACACCATGCAAGACGAAAATACAGCCTTGCCAGATGTCAACGACCGTGCGACTCAAGAAGAAGAGTTTGCAATTGAATTGCGTACTCGTGACCGTGAACGTAAATTGATTCGTAAAATTGAACAATCTATTGAAGCGATTAAAAACGATGACTATGGTTTCTGTGAAACTTGCGGTATCGAAATCGGTTTACGTCGCTTAGAAGCGCGTCCAACTGCAACGTTATGTATTGATTGCAAAACTTTGGCAGAGATCAAAGAGAAGCAAAACAACGGTTAATCGTGACTGTTGAGAATTACCTAGCCGAACACAGTTCGGAGCTTGAGCAGCAGCGAAACGATGTTTCGCTCACTCGCTATATAGGTCGGTTTGCGCCATCGCCAACCGGCCCTTTGCATTTTGGCTCACTCATTACCGCAGTGGCCAGTTATTGCGATGCCAAAGCCCAGCACGGCACTTGGCTGGTACGTATTGAAGATACTGACATCCCACGCATTTACCCTGGCAGTGAAAATCATATCTTGCGTTGTATTGATGCCTTTCAATTTGAGCCAGATGCCGAAATTATTTTCCAGAAAGATCGCCTCGATCTCTATGCAGCCGTGTTGCAACAATTGCAGCAACGCGACTTGGTCTATGCCTGTCAATGCACCCGCAAAATGCTTGGCTCCAATCATATTTATGCAGGGACTTGCCGCAATTTAGGTTTAGATTTTGCCAATCAAGCGATTCGAGTCAAAGTCACAGACCAAGAGATTTGCTTTCAAGACCGCCTGCAAGACAAACAATGTTCCAACCTTGCGCAGGACTTGGGCGATTTTGTCCTAAAACGGCGTGATGGCATTATCAATTATCAACTGGCAGTGGTGGTGGATGATTATTTGCAAGGCATTACCCATGTGGTTCGCGGCGCAGATTTACTCGACAACACCGCACGGCAAATCTATTTGGGGCAACTGTTAGGCTACCCTAAACTCAGCTACACGCACCTGCCTTTAGCCATGAATGCACAAGGGCAAAAACTGTCTAAACAGAACTTGGCACAAGCTTTAGATTTAGCCCAAGCACCGAAGCTGCTACAAGCCGCTTTAACTGCCTTAAATCAAGCCACTGTCGAATTAGACACCCCTGCACGCATGCTTACGCAAGCCATTCAGCAATGGGATCTTTCACGTATTCCTGCAGGCACAGCTTTACACGGCTATTATTTATAAAATTTAAAATTCAGTTATGCTCAAATTGAAATGGATCATTTGAGATTGTGTCATGTTTTTTATTTTTGGTGTTGGACCGAAAACCAAAGTGGTCGAGAAAAGTCAATTTAGCTGCCCCGTTTGCCGCACTCGCAGTAGCTATGAACTCAGACAGCAACGACAATATTTTTCCTTATTTTTTATTCCCTTGTTTCCTATGTCTAAACAAAAAAATACTACAGTCAAGTGCTTACACTGCGGAACAGTCATGCCAAGCATGGTCTTGCACCATGCTCAGCCAGAAGCGAAATAGAAGGATAAATTCTAGAAGCTGGATTCTTCACGGCTAGGGTTAATCTCATGCGTGCTGGCTTCAATTTTCAGAATCAAACTCACCATCACTGCACACATAATTAACGATGAACCACCATAACTAATAAAAGGTAGAGTCAAACCTTTGGTAGGCAACATACCCATATTCATGCCTGCATTCACCATAATCTGTAATAAGAAGATAATGCTGATGCCATAAGCCAAATATCCTGCACGTAAGTACTGGTTTTTCAGGGCGCGATGACCAATTTTAATGCAGGCAATCAGCATAGCAAAAGACAAGCTCAACACCACAAAAATGCCTAAAAAGCCAAACTCTTCACCTAAGACAGCCAACATAAAGTCCGTATGTGCTTCAGGTAAATAGGACATTTTCTGGATACTATGCCCCAAGCCTACGCCTGCCCATTCACCGCGTCCAAATGCCATTAAGGCGTTAGACAACTGATAACCGACACCCAAAGGGTCATTCCACGGGTTTGAGAACGACATTAAACGCTCAAAACGATAAGGCTCAAATACTACCAAAAACACAAAGGCGGCAATAATCGCGCCAAAGGCAATACCAAACTGAATTAATGGCGCACCAGCTAAAAAGAAGACCCCTAACATGGTCAAGGCAATCACCACGGTCGCCCCCAAGTCAGGCTCTGCAATCACCAAACCTACCGTGACTGCCATAATCACTGCAAGACGAATCAGACCTTTAATGTTATTACGCACTTCTTCGGCACGGCGCACCACATAGTCAGCGGTAAAAATGGCCATCATCACTTTAGCGACTTCGGAAGCTTGCAGGGTAAAACCTGCGACCCGAATCCAGCGTTTAGAACCATTGACTTCAGTACCCACCAGCAACACTGCAGCCAACAAGGCAATGGTCACAATCCACAGAAAGAAGGTGTTGTTAAACCAGGTATTCAGCGGCACTCTATAGGCAATCACGGCAGCGATTAATGCCACCACAATAGAAATGCCATGACGCAATACATAGTGAAAGGCATTTTCATGCATGCGCTCGGCATAAGGCATAGAAGCCGATGTCACCATGATTGAACCAATACATAACAGCGCCAGTACGCTAAAAATCAGTACATTGCGTACATTCACTTCCGCTGGCAGTTTGGGTAACCAGCGCTCATAGACCTGATTGAGTTTATTGATTGTTGTCTGAGCAAAGCCAGCCATATCTCACACCTTATTGTTGTTATACCAGTGCGTTGACATAAGCAACGAACTTGTGACCACGTTCTGGATAGCCCGAGAACATATCAAAACTTGCACATGCAGGTGACAATAACACCACATCATGCGCTTGTGTATGTTGTTGGCAGATTTCAACTGCTTGTTGCAAGGTATCTGCAGTTAAGAGTTGGGTTGTTCCCGCAACTGCTGTTTCAATTTTCGTAGCATCCTCACCAATCAACACTGCCAGTTTGGCATATTGTTGCAATGATTGGCGTAGCGCAGTGAAGTCCTGCCCTTTGCCTTGCCCACCTAAAATAATCGCAACCTTACCGCCTTGTGCCTGAATTGCTGCACCCAAGCCATCTAAAGCTGCCAAAGTTGCACCGATGTTGGTTCCTTTGGAGTCATTATAATAACGCACCCCATATAATTCTTTGACGAATTCACAACGATGCTCCAAACCTTTAAAGGTTTTCAGCGTTTCCAGCATGCTGTGCATAGATAAACCAATGGCTTCACCCAATGCCAAACACGCTAATGCATTAGCAATATTGTGTGTGCCTTGAATATACATCTCGGTGCTTTTTAATAAACGCTCACGCCCACGTGCCAACCACATGCTGCCATCATCATCTTTTAATAAGCCGTATTGGTTTAGGTCAGGCGCATTTAAGCCAAAACTTTGCATAGGAGTCTGATCTGGCACCAACGGACGACTCAAAGCATCATCACGGTTAAACACCACTTTTTTCACACCCTGAAAAATACGATGTTTGGCGGTGTGATAACCGAACATATCGCCATGACGGTCTAAATGGTCTTCACTCATGTTCAGCACTACCGCCACTTCTGCATTTAAATTCGAGGTGGTTTCTAGCTGAAAACTGGAGAGTTCTAAAATATACAGTTCAGGATCATCTTTGATCAGATCCAGCGCAGGGCGTCCCAAATTGCCACCTACCGCGACTTTTTTGCCTGCCTGCTCTGCCATTAAACCAATCAGTGTGGTAACGGTACTTTTCGCATTAGACCCTGTAATTGCCACAATAGGTTTGTCGGTCGCACGACGTAAAATCTGAATTTCACTCACCACAGGAATGCCCTGCGCCATCGCAGCCTGAATTTCAGGGAGTTTTGGATCTAGCCCTGGGCTAATCACAATTTCTTCTGCAGACAACAATAAATCCTGATCAAACTGACCAAAACGGGTTTCCACTTCGGCAGGAATTTGGTCATGCCCTGGGGGTGTGGGGCGAGAATCTGTCACAGCAACGCGGTAACCCTGATGATGTAAAAAATTAACGGCTGCAACACCAGAAATACCAAGTCCTGCAACGACTTTTAATCCACCACGTTGTATTAACATTTTTGCCCCATTTTGTGCGCTAATTTTGAAACAGACAAAATAGTAGCACTTTGCTGTTTTGAATGCTTTTTCTGTTTGCAGTTCCTGCAGTTTTTTTGTGTCAGTGCGTTAAAAAAACCGTCATATTGCAGACGGTTTTTAAAAAGAATATTGCTAAAGTGAATAAACAAGCCTATTTCCACTTCACCGCTTGAACTTCAACTTTCTTTTCTGCGGGTTGATCTTGAGAATCACAACCACAACTGCCGCCACAGCCTGCCGCGGCTGCAGGTTTTAGCCATTTGGCCAAGCCATGCCAGCCTTTTTCAGTACAGAAATTGGAGAGTTTTAGAAAAACTGCGCCAGAAGTCTTGGGAAAGACTTTTTTAAAGACTACTACAGCACTCCACAGTACCAATGCAGCAACAATTAAAATTTCAACCATGTTCATCTACTCCTGTAGGTCAGGCATGTGCCTTAACCCAACAAATACGATGCCGTTTGATAAGTCAGGAATGACATGAAATAAGCCAAACCAAATAGATAGCAGGTCATAATACTGACCGTACGCCATGATCCTGTTTCGCGTTTTACCGTTGCTAAAGTTGCCAAACAATGCGGTGCATAAATAAACCACACCAATAACGACAAACCCGTTGCCAATGACCAGCCCAGTTCGCCACCGCCACTGATTAATGCAGCCAAGCCTTGAGACATAGCATCTTCATCCACTGCAGATAAGGCATAGACTGTGCCTAATGCAGCCACCACCACTTCACGCGCTGCCATAGCAGGAATCAAGGCAATCACAATTTGCCAGTTAAAGCCAACTGGAGCAAAAATCGGCTGTAATACATGCCCCAGCATCCCTGCAAAACTGTAGTCAATTGCAGGCAGGGTCGCACCTTCAGGCGGTTGCGGGAAGGTACACAAGAACCACAATAAAATCGACAGCGCAAAAATAATGCCACCGACACGCTTCAAGAAAATTTTGGCGCGATCTAGCAAACCAATCCAAACACTTTTTAGGTCTGGAAAACGGTAACTTGGTAGTTCCATCAACAAGACATGCTCAGATTTATCTTTTTGCAAAAATTTAAGCACAAAAGATACGCCCAAGGCACTCACAATGCCTGCCATATACAGACCGAACAAGACCAGACCTTGTAAATTAAACATGCCCCATACGGTTTGATTGGGAATGAATGCTGCGATGAGTAAGGCATATACTGGCAAACGTGCGGAACAAGTCATCAATGGCGCAACCATGATCGTGGTTAAACGATCACGTGGATCAGCAATGCTGCGGGTTGCCATAATCCCTGGAACTGCACAGGCAAAACTGGACAACAAAGGAATAAAGGCACGACCACTCAAGCCTGCACTAAACATCAGCTTATCTAGTAGGAATGCAGCGCGGGGCAAATAGCCCGATTCTTCTAAAATCAGAATAAACAGGAACAAAATTAGAATTTGTGGCAAGAACACTACCACACCGCCTGCACCTGCGATAATGCCATCCACAATCAAGCTGTTCAGCAAAGGATGACTAATGTTTTCGCCAATCACTTCACCTAACCAGCCAAATAAACTTTCGATGCCATCCATAAACGGTGCAGCCCAAGCAAATACCGCCTGGAAGACAATAAACATCATCACCGCAAGGCTTACCAAGCCAAACACAGGATGCAGAAAAATTTTATCTAGAAAGTCAGAGCGTTTGTCTTCTTCATCTACAAACTGCACCACATCATGCAAAATGGTTTGAATACGTTGGTGCTGGCTGCCTTTTAAGCCTGTCAATTCAGTCTGTGGTACCGAAAACTTACCCAAATCCAACGCATTCATTAAATTTTGAATACCTGAATCACGCACCGCAACGGTTTCCACCACAGGCACACCCAAACGCTCAGATAGCTTTTGCGTATTAATTTGCATTCCGCGGCGGCGTGCTTCATCCATCATGTTGAGCACCAATAAAATTGGACGTCCCAACTCAATCATTTCAAGTACTAAACCTAGATGCAGTTTCAGGTTGGTCGCATCGACCACACACAAAAATGCATCTTGCTGACCTTCTTCAGCAATTTTGCCCTGCACTACATCACGGGTAATGGCTTCATCTGGGCTGGTGGCTTCTAGGCTGTATGTACCTGGTAAATCCAGTACACGTACCGCCTGCCCCGAAGGCAAGTTGAACTGACCCACTTTGCGCTCTACGGTAACACCCGCATAGTTTGCAACTTTCTGACGCGTCCCTGTCAAATGGTTAAATAAAGAAGTTTTACCGCAGTTTGGATTCCCTACAAGTGCGATACGTAAGGGATCACTCATGCAGTTACTCCCTGTTCAATTTCAACGCGATCAGCTTCCACTTTGCGCAAGGCAAAACGGGTAAATCCCACCTGAATTAAGATCGGATCTCCACCAAAAATACCTTTGGTAATCACCTGCACAGGCGTTCCAGGCACAAAGCCCAACGTTTCTAAGCGATTCGCAACCAAATCATTTAGGGATGTTCCACCATCGGCAGTCCGAAGTACCTGACGAATGATGGCTGTTTGTTTTGCTTTGAGTTCTGACAAACGCACCGTGAAATTCCTATACTATTTTGCCCATTATATACGCAAATGAGAATAATTAACAAATAAGGTCAACTTACATTTAATGGTTTTATATCACATCGACAGGCTTACTGAATTGGATTAGAGTAGGAAATAACTATGCTTATTATCGATTTTCCCAATCAACATTGGGATTTTTCATGTGATCACTATGCTGAACAAAAAACCGCGTATTCCTGCTGCAATTCAAATTCCAGAATCCCTGAGTTTTTTGGAAGGTTATCGCAATGATTTAATTGCACAAAGTGTGAGCCCACATACACGTAATGCCTATTTATCCGATTTAATTCAGTGCAGCGAATATGTCAGTAAACCCATGCCAGACTGGCAACATGATGATATTTCTGATGTGTTGATTGCGCTGACCAAACAACAGAAAAGTCCACGCTCGATAGCACGCTGTCTTTCTGCCCTGCGCTCTTTTTACAAATTTTTAAGAGAACACAAACTACGTTCTGACAACCCTGTTGCAGCACATAAAACACCTAAGTTAGGTCGTGCTCTACCCAAAGACTTGTCCGAAGCCGATGTCGATGCATTGATTCAAGCACCGAATATTCAGACGGCCTTGGGCTTACGAGATCGTGCCATGCTGGAAGTCCTGTATGCCTGCGGTTTACGTGTCACTGAATTACTCAACTTGCGTCTAGACTTGATTAACCTCAAACAAGGTTATTTACGCATTGTGGGAAAAGGCAATAAAGAACGCTTAGTACCCATGGGGCAAGTCGCATGTGAATGGATCGAGCAATATTTAACAGAATCGCGCCCACAACTGTATAAAACCGCCACAGATTATCTATTTTTAACGCAGCATGGCGGCATTATGAGCCGACAAAATTTTTGGTATGCCATTAAACGCTATGCCCTGCAAGCAGGCATTCAAGCCGAGTTATCGCCACACACGTTAAGACATGCCTTTGCCACGCACTTACTCAATCATGGGGCAGATTTACGTGTGGTACAAATGCTGCTCGGGCACAGCGATTTATCCACTACACAAATTTATACCCACGTTGCACAAATCCGTATGCAGCAATTGCATGCCCAACATCATCCACGGGCTTAAAACAAAAACGACGTAGAAGCATAGGGTCTGTTGACACTTCATCTATGAACGCAAGCCATTTATGAAATGGCAACAGACCCTAACGATCACGAATATTTTTTGTTATGCTAACGCTCTATTTTTTATGCCAACAAGAAAGGGTTGTTTATGACATTTACCCGCTCGACACTTTTGATTGCCTGTTCACTGGCAAGTGCTTTTGCAATCACCGCATGTTCAAATGCAAACAATGAAGATAAAAAGCAAACCACGCTCACCGCCAGTGCGCCTGCAACGGGTGAAGCATCAACCCTAATTGAACGCAATGCACAACAGCGTTTAAGTACAACCTTGCAGCAACATTTTAAAACTGCAGGTATCAACGCCAAAATTACCGACATTAAAGCCACTGAAGTTCCAAATTTATTTTGGGTGAGTCTTGAAGGCATGTCATCGGTCTATGCCACCAGTGATGGCAAATACATTATTCAGGGCGATGTGATCCGTTTAGGTGACAAAGAACTACATAACGTCAGTGAAAACCTGCAAGCAGGCGTGAACAAGAAAATTTTTGCTGAATTAAAACAGGAAGATTTATTGGTATTCCCTGCCAAAGGCAAAACCAAACACGTCATTTATGTATTTACCGATGTCAGCTGTCCATATTGCCATCGTCTACATGAACAAATGGATGAAATGAATGGTAAAGGCATTGAAGTCCGTTACATTGCTTGGCCGCGTGGTGAACAGCACATGCCTGCTATGGAAGCAATTTGGTGTAGCGAAGATCGTCACGCTGCCTTTAATCAGGTCATGAATGGCGCACAAATTGCACCTGCCAACTGTAAAAACCCTGTTCGTGCTCAGTATCAATTGGGCTTAAATATGGGCGTCAATGGCACACCTGCAATTTATAATGCCGAAGGCGTATATTTAGGCGGCTATCTGTCTACCGCTGAATTGATCAAGCGTTTAGACAAATAAAAATAGAGGTTTTGTAGATGCTGAATCATCCCAATATACCAAGACGTAGCATCTATGAAGCCAATATAAATAACGATTTTTTATGCGTTATTTTACTTTTTTTTATACTGTGAAGATAAGTGAGATCTGCCCTAGAGTCAGCGCGTTTTTTTAGCTATGATCTAGGCTTGCTTAAAGTTATTAAAATATGGAGTGTGACGTGAAACCAGTTCGTCTGGCAATCCTCGGTCTTGGTACTGTGGGTGGTGGTGCCCTTAAACTATTAAAAGAAAATGCTGCTGAGATTAGACGTCGCACCGGTCGTGAAATTGAAATCACTTATGTGGGAACACGTCGTCCGCGTCCTGACCTAAACTTGTCTGAATCGGTCAAGCAAAGCTCCGACTTGATGGACATTGTCCGTCAACCCGATGTAGACGTGGTGGTTGAAGTGATGGGCGGTATTCACCCTGCTTATGACGTGATCATGGAAGCCATGAAGCACGGCAAACAAGTAGTGACAGCCAACAAAGCCCTACTTGCAGAACACGGCAATGAGCTATTTAAAGCAGCTGAAGACAATGCCGTACAAATTGCCTATGAAGCTGCGGTTGCAGGTGGTATTCCAATTATTAAAGTCATCCGTGAAGGTTTGGCTGCCAACAAAATTGAATGGTT
This sequence comes from Acinetobacter sp. YH12252, assembly GCF_013417365.1. Lineage (NCBI taxonomy): Bacteria > Pseudomonadati > Pseudomonadota > Gammaproteobacteria > Moraxellales > Moraxellaceae > Acinetobacter > Acinetobacter sp. YH12252. Next base: position 52,460 of record NZ_VPEA01000004.1, on the reverse strand, counting down.
GGCAGGCATCATCAACGGTACAGGCAACTTCATTTTAAGTGAAATGCGTGAAAAAGGTCGTGCATTTGAAGACGTACTGAAAGAAGCGCAAGAGTTAGGCTATGCCGAAGCCGATCCGACTTTTGACGTCGAAGGTATTGATGCTGCACACAAACTGACTATTTTGGCTTCATGTGCATTTGGTATTCCACTACAGTTTGACAAAGTCTTTACCGAAGGTATTGGCAAAGTGACCGCGCAAGATGTGAAATATGCCGAAGAACTCGGTTTCCGCATCAAACACTTGGGTATTGCCCGTCGTACCGACAAAGGCATTGAACTGCGTGTTCACCCAACTTTAATTCCTGAAGAAGAATTGATTGCCAATGTTAATGGCGTGAAAAACGCGGTCTTGGTACAAGCCAATGCGGTTGGTCCAACGCTCTATTATGGCGCAGGTGCAGGTGCAGGCCCAACAGCCTCTGCGGTAGTTGCCGATGTCGTTGATATTGTCCGTGACATTTCTTATACCGAAGATGGCGCAGGTACAATTCCACAATTGGCATTTGAAGCCTTAACCGACTTGCCAATTTTAAGCCGTGAAGAAATGACCACGGGTTACTACATTCGCATTAATGCCGAAGACCAAACTGGCGTACTTGCTGATGTAACCACTATTTTAAGCCGTGCGGGAATCAGTATTGATGCCATCATGCAGCAATCACGCTTAAAAGACCTTATTCCTATCGTGATTCTGACTGACCCAGTCCTAGAATCGAAAATGGATGAAGCGTTACAACAAATTCAAGCATTGCCAACCATTCATGGCGAAATTGTACGAATTCGTTTAGAATCGCTTGATAATTAATCGGGTGAAGGGGAGTATTTCCCCTTGCCAAGCTCTACACACAATTGGAACATCATCATGTCGAATGCCAATCGTTATACTGGTTTAGTTGACCGTTATCGTGACCGTTTACCAGTGTCTGCAACCACACGTGCAATCTCTCTAGGCGAAGGAAACACGCCACTGATTAAGCTTGAGAATATTCCACGCATTATTGGTAAAGATGTTGAAATTTATGTGAAGTATGAAGGCTTAAACCCGACAGGTTCATTTAAAGACCGTGGTATGACCATGGCAGTTACTAAAGCAGTTGAAGAAGGTTCAAAAGCCATTATCTGTGCATCTACAGGTAATACTTCTGCTGCTGCTGCTGCCTATGCTGCACGTGCAGGCATCAAAGCATTCGTTTTAATTCCTGAAGGCAAAATTGCCATGGGTAAAATGGCACAAGCGATGATGTACGGTGCCATCACCATGCAAATCCGCGGTAACTTTGACGATGGTATGCGTCTAGTTAAAGAAGTTGCTGACCAAGCACCTGTGACCATTGTGAACTCGATCAACCCTTACCGCCTACAAGGTCAAAAGACCATTGCGTATGAAATTGTAGATGAGTTAGGTCGTGCACCAGATTACCACTGCTTACCTGTAGGTAACGCAGGCAACATTACTGCACACTGGATGGGTTATACCGAAGCGGTTGCCAACCAATCTGCCGATCAATTCGAGCAAGTGGTCTATGACGCAGCAACGGACAAGTTCACAGGTCCAAACCCTGAAGGCCGCCCAATCATGGTGGGTTATCAAGCGTCTGGCGCTGCGCCATTCTTACGTGGTGCGCCTGTAGAAAACCCTGAAACTGTTGCAACTGCAATTCGTATTGGTAACCCACAAAGCTGGAACCATGCCAAAGCCGTTGTACGCGATTCAGAAGGTTGGTTTGATGAGCTAACTGATGCTGAAATCTTAGAAGCACAACGCATGCTTTCAATGTATGAAGGCGTATTTGTTGAGCCTGCATCTGCTGCGTCTATTGGTGGTGCAATGCGCGACATCAAAGCAGGTAAAATCAAAGAAGGTTCTGTGATTGTATGTACCGTAACAGGTAACGGTCTGAAAGATCCTGACACTGCAATGAAACAATGTGCAGATGCGGTGATGCTCTCTATTGATGCTACAATGCAACAAGTAAAAGACTCTATCCTTTCAAACATGTAAGTTTTGAATCGTGATCAAAAAAACCTGCATTAGCAGGTTTTTTTGTATTTGGAATCATGCAACTTTAACGGAAGTTGAGTCATACGATTGATAACTCAACGCTCCAAGCTGAATGTGCTCTTAAATACGTTTAGGTAACTGACTTGCCCAACTCATTAAGCGAGTTGCATCATTGGTACGTGCTTGTGAAGTATCTGCACCCAAAAGCACCACCACTGCAGGACGGTTATTCAAAGTGGTATGCATCACCACACAACGCCCTGCTTCATTGATATAGCCTGTTTTAGACAGATTAATATTCCAACCACCATTACGTACCAGTGCATTGGTATTGTTAGATTTTAAAACACGATAACCCAAGTTAAAGTCATACGTTGGCGTCGTTGAGAATTGACGAATCAAACCATATTGCGAGGCAGTACTCACCAAAATTCCCAAATCACGTGCAGAAGAAACGTTACGCGGGTCTAGACCTGTGGCTTCGGTAAAGCGGGTAGCATTCATGCCCAATTCACGTGCTTTTGCATTCATGGCTGCAACAAAGGCACTTTTGCCCCCTGGGTAGGTACGCGCTAAGGCTGCTGCTGCTGGATTTTCCGATTTCATTAAAGCAAATAATAATGCTTCGGCACGGTTGAGCTTGTCACCCACACGTAAAGTGGAACTTGAGTTTTTGCCTGCAGCACCTGCAAAGTCTATTGATTGTAAGGTAATTTGTTCAGACATATTCAAACGGGCATCTGAGGTGACCACTGCAGTCATTACTTTAGTCACTGAAGCAATTGGCAATGCTACGTTTGTGTTTTTGCTGTACAGTACTTCACCAGTTTGCGCATCCATCACTAAAGCTGCGCGAGCATTAACAGAAGGCTGGCTGCTATAAGCAGAAGTATCTAAAATACGGACAGTTTTTGGCGTAGTAGACGCGGGTGCAACACCATTGCTGCTACGTACAGTTGTGGTAATTTTGGTTGAACCTGGCGGTGTGGGCTCTGCAACATAAGTGTCTGGTGTAGCCTGAGCGCTCGCACTGCTACTTTCCAGATCACCATTTAAGAATTGATCGGCTTGCTCCGAAGACCAACTTAAGGTCGCCTGACCGTCGCTCCCAGAGGAAGGATTGATGACAAGTTCAGCAAAACTGACAGAACTTAGGCTGAACATCATAGATGCGACCAGCACATGCATGAACGACTTCTTAGAATTTTTCACGACTGCTTACTCAACTCAGGGAGGTAAGATACATTTGCGTATTACCTCAAATATGCCTTACATTTAAAAATACAACAATGAATCGTTTTTGACACCATATTGTGCAGAACTTTTCATTCTAGATTAAGAATAGCATTGCTAATTTTGTCGTTTCATTGCAAGCTAATTTTGCTTTATGTAACAAAAAAGATGATTTTTTCAAAGGGAGAGTGTAGGTGATCACAGTTTTAGTAGTCGACGATCATGAATTGGTACGTACTGGGATTTGCCGTATGCTCGAAGACCATGCCGATGTGCAGGTGATTGGACAAGCTGAATCGGGTGAAGAAGCGATTACCTTAGTGCGTCAGCATCATCCCAATGTGGTGTTGTTAGATGTGAACATGCCTGGGATTGGAGGCGTAGAAACCACACGTCGTCTATTGCAAACTGCACCAGACACTAAGGTCTTGGCGGTGAGTGGTTTGGCAGAAGAACCCTACCCTTCTTTATTGCTGAAAGCAGGTGCAAAAGGCTATATCACCAAAGGCGCACCTGTCAGTGAAATGGTACGTGCCATTAAAAAAGTCATGCAGGGCGGTAAATACTTCAGTGCCGACATTGCCGAACAACTGGCAAGTTCATACTTATCTGACACACAACAATCGCCTTTTGATAGTCTTTCAGAACGTGAAATGCAAGTGGCGATGATGGTGGTGAATTGTATTAGCGCACAGGAAATTGCCGATAAGTTGTTTGTCAGTGTAAAAACCGTAAATACCTATCGTTACCGTATTTTTGAAAAATTAAATATTGATAGTGATGTCAAACTGACTCACCTTGCCATTCGTTATGGACTGATTAAACCCTAAATTTTCAACGCTGTTGATGCACAAATAAGACCTTTACGATATGCCAGATTTAAAACAACATTCTGAGTTAAATCAGTATCATCTTGGCATGTGGTATGGTACTTACCGACTGCTGATTGCCTTTTGTTTGCTGCTGATTACCCTGCTCACCTTTCAGCAGCTTGGCACACAATATCAGCACCCGGGTTTATATCTGTATACCTTGGTCTGCTATTTTATTTTTAGCTGCCTGCAACTGATCAGCTATAAATATATTCCTTTTAAAAGCACGCAACAACTGACCCTGTTTTTTGCAGTCGATATTATCGCGCTGAGTAGCCTGACTTTTGCCAGTGATGGCCCTAATTTATATTTAAGTCTGCTGTTTGTGATCACGATTTTTGCAGCCTCTCTCTTGCTGCAAAAGCGTAAAGCCTTAGCCATTACCCTCATCGCGATGATTATGGTGATTTACCAACACTTTGTTGGGAGTTTGCTGGACTTTTCATCGCTAAATAATATTGGTCAAAGTGCGCTATTGGCATTTTTATTTTGGGTGGTTTATGGCAGTGGACGTATTGCAGTACGGCGTTTCCAAATTTTAGAAAATCTAAATTTTTCGCAATCTTTGGAATTAAACCGCCTACAAAATATCAACCGTTATATTTTAGAACAAACCGAAATGGGCTATTTGGTTTTAGATGAAAATTGCCATGTCGTCCTCAGCAACCCTGCAGCCTGTCATTTGTTGGGGATTCATCCTAAATATGCGCACGCGACCTATCCCCTATATAAAATTCAGCCCGATTTATTTGATCTGTTCAAATTTGATCAATTGCAAGATGGAGAAAAATTTCAATTCGAGTCGCAACTGAGTCATTTTCATGTGCATATTCAGGTACAAAAACTCAAAGTGCCACATCAAACGCTGACTTTATTGGCGCTGCAGGATGGACGTAAAATCAATCAGCAAGTCCAGCAACTCAAATTAGCCGCCTTGGGACAACTCTCTGCCAGTATTGCACACGAAATTCGCAACCCGTTGGCAGCCATTGTACAAGCCAACAATTTATTTACAGGCAGTGATGCTGCACAGCAACAATTGCTGTCGGACATGATCAGCAAACAAGCGACACGGATTGATAAGATTATTCACGACACGCTGAGTATGGTCAAAAATAAACAAACCACGCCTGTCGCGATTCAGCTCAATCAATTTTTGCCACAATTCATTCAGGAAGATTTACCTGATGCAGCGAGTCAAATTCAGCTTACACTGACCGAACCACTGAGCATCCAGTTTGATGAATCACAGTTTCGCCAAGTGCTGATTAACCTGATTCGTAACGCCATTCGACACAATGCTGCACAGCAGCCCATTGAGATTACGGTCTACCCGCAAACAACTTATATTTATATTGATGTGCGGGATTTTGGTGCAGGTGTCGCCAGTCAAGATCTCCTCTATCTGTTCCAGCCATTTTTCAGTACCGAAATCAATGGAACTGGTTTAGGATTGTATCTATCGCATAGTTTTTGCGAGGCGAATCAAGCCAAGCTGAGCTATGTAGAACAAGAACAAGGCGCATGTTTCAGGATGAAATGTCTACGTGCCATTGAATAAACGCGATTGATATTGGATCAATCTTGTTGCTGTGGTTTTGATTTAATTTTGTGTGGTTTTGGGGAAAATATGCACGCTGTTCAACCTTTGGTTTTATTGGTCGATGACGAAGAAGACCTTTGTACCCTCATGCAGATGACTTTGGCACGTATGGGGATTCAAACCCATGTCGCGTATCGTTTAGCACAAGCCAAGCAATTATTGGCAGAACATCAGTACGATGCTTGCTTAACCGACTTAAACCTGCCCGATGGCAATGGCTTGCAACTGGTTGAATGGATTTCCGAACAATATCCGAATGTACCTGTTGCCGTATTGACCGCCTACGGCAATATGGATATTGCGATTGCTGCTTTAAAAGCAGGTGCATTTGACTTTGTCAGCAAGCCTGTCAATCAAATACATTTACAGCAACTCCTTGAAAAAGCACTGAATAAACCTTTCGACACCACCGATCATCACAGCCAAGATCAGCTTGAATATAAAATGTTGATTGGGCAGTCTTTGCCTATTCAACAATTGCGCAGCACCATCAAAAAAATTGCGCGCTCGCAAGCGCCTGTATTTATTACAGGCGAATCGGGTACGGGGAAAGAAGTTGTCGCCAATTTGGTTCACCGTTTAAGTAACCGCAACGAAGGACCATTTATTGCAATTAACTGTGGTGCAATCCCCACCGAACTCATGGAAAGCGAGCTATTTGGACACAAAAAAGGTAGCTTTACAGGAGCGACTCAAGACAAACAAGGTCTGATTCAATCTGCACATGGTGGCAGCTTATTTTTAGATGAAATTGCCGAACTGCCACTGAGCATGCAAGTCAAACTGCTGCGTGCCGTTCAGGAAAAGCGCATCCGTCCTGTGGGTTCAGATAGTGAAATTGATGTCGATTTTCGTGTGATCAGCGCCAGTCATCAGGACTTAGAAAGTTTGGTTCAGCAAGGACGTTTCCGTCAGGATTTATTCTTCCGTATTCACGTGATGGATTTGGTCTTGCCTGCCTTGCGTGAACGTGGACAAGATATTCTGTTATTGGCAGACCACTTCATTCAAAAAGTTGCACAAGAATGGGACATTCCTGCCAAACAACTGACACCTCGTGCCCAGCAATTTTTATTAGAACAGTACTATCCTGGTAATGTGCGTGAGTTACGCAATATTATTGAACGTGCCATTACCCTGAGTGATGATGATGTTATTGATCTCAAACACTTACAAACCGCACCCTTGCGCCAATTCAGTATGAGCAATACAGCAACCACTGAATCACAACCTACAGCAGAAACACCACAGCAGATCGTGACAGATGTATTGCTGACAGGACGCAAACTGCCTGAAGAAGGTTTAGAAGCCTACTTGGAAAAAGTAGAAAAAGACATTTTACTGAATGCGCTGCACCTGACCCACTGGAACCGTACGTTGGCAGCAAAAAAATTGGGCATGTCTTTCCGTTCTTTGCGCTATCGTCTGAAAAAGTTTGGATTAGATACTGAAGATGAGTAAACGCTAAACAATGAAGACTGTCTAAAAATACGTGTTACTCAGATGAGACTTAACGGCGGCTCAGCAGTAAATCTGCCACATGCTCAAGATAAGCCTCTTCTTTCATTTCAGGACTTTGAATATATTGCTGATTCGGCTGAATCCCAACCCCTTCAATCATTTGCTCGCGTGGGGTGTAATAATGCGAAACCGTCATTTGTAAGGCAGCACCATCGCTAAGTGGGAACAGCTTTTGCACCACCCCCTTGCCATAACTTTTTTCGCCCATCACCCAAGCGCGTGAATGGTCTTTTAAAGCACCAGTAAAGACTTCTGCCGCAGATGCAGAGCGATGATTAATCAGTACTCCGACTTTTAAATTTTGAAATTCAAAGCTAGGTAACGCCTGAAATTGTTGATCGCCTTCAGAACGACTTTTGGTCGATACAATCACACCCTGATTTAAAAATAAATCGGCAGATTCCACCGCAGCAGACAGTAAGCCTCCTGGGTTATTACGCAGATCAATCAATACGGCTTTTAAGCGTGGCGTGCTATGTTCTTCAATTAAGCGTTTAATTTCATTGGCGGTGTCTTGCTGAAACACACGTACTTTTAACAACAAGACCTGATTAGAAAGCATCTGCGCCTGAATATCGGTTTCTACTTTTTTGTTGCGTACCAACATAATTTCAGGCTGATTGGCTGCACGTTGTACGCTTACAGTCGATCCCACTGAGCCTGTGAGCAGGTTATTGACCTGATCTGCACTCAGCTTTTTCAGTTCTTGGTTATCAATTTTAAATAGGCTGTCGCCATTCTTCAGCCCTTGTTTAGCCGAGTCGGCATTGGCACTTAAATTTTGAATGACCCAATGTTGCTGGGCAGCGTCATAGCGCAAAGTAAAATCAACCGAGGCCAAGTCGCCTTCGGTATATTGTAAAAGTTGTTTATATTCTTCAGCAGTTAAATAGCGTGAATAACGGTCTAAACCGCTCACCAAGCCACGAATGGCTTGCTGAAACAAGGCATCATCACTTTTTTCAGTCACATAGTTGTCTTTGACAATGCCATAGATTTGTACAAATTCCTGTATCGACTCTACAGGCACATCGACATAGTCCTGTTGTAGTGTAGGGCCATCTAACTCCCAATCTGGCGCAGCCCAAACACTCGAATGACTGGCACACAACACGCTTGCCAACACAACCGCATAAATTTTGTGAGCCGTCATTCCATCATCTACCTGTATCGAGGGTTATGCCTGTAAGCGAATTAAGTTGCGACCTTGCATATCTGCTGGCACTGGCAATTGCATCAAATTCAATAAAGTTGGTGCAACATCTGCCAACACACCACCTTCCAAAATGGTGGCCTGAGTTGGGCCTACATAAATGAATGGCACCAATTCAGTGGTGTGCTGAGTATGTACCTGACCACTGTCATAGTCTTGCATTTGCTCGACGTTACCATGATCAGCTGTAATAATCATGTGACCTTGTTTCGCCATCACCGCTTCATAAACGCGACCTAAGCAGGTATCTACCGCTTCAACTGCTTTGACAGCTGCATCAAACACACCAGTATGACCGACCATATCGCCATTGGCATAGTTCACCACCAACAAGTCATATTCACCTGAGTTAATGGCTGCAACCAGTTCATCAGTCACTTCATAAGCGCTCATTTCAGGTTTTAAGTCATAGGTTGCTACATTTGGCGATGGGATCAGGATGCGTTTTTCACCCGGATATTCATCTTCACGGCCACCACTAAAGAAGAACGTCACGTGTGCGTATTTTTCAGTTTCAGCAATACGCAATTGCGTTTTGCCCAAGTCTGATAAATATTCACCAATGGAGTTTTTCAAATCTTCTGGCATGTACGCCACTGGTGCAGCAATGCTGGCTTGATAACGGGTTAGCATCACAAATTTAGACAATTGCGGCACAACTTTACGTTCAAAACCAGCAAAGTCTTGTTCCACAAAAGCTTTGGTCAATTCACGCGCACGGTCAGCACGGAAGTTCATAAACACCACGCTGTCGCCATCTTGAATTTTGGCAATTTCACCAATACGGGTGGCTTTCACAAACTCATCACTTTCCTCTGCCGCATAAGCCGCTGCCAAGCCTTCTACCGCGGTTGCCGCAGTACGTACTGCCTCACCTTCGGTAAGTAAACGATAGGCTTGTTCTACACGATCCCAACGGTTGTCACGATCCATCGCATAGTAACGACCAATCAGGCTGGCAATACGACCTTGATTTGGATATTGTGCAAATAATGCGTCCAGTTTTTCCAAAGAAGGCTGCGCGCTTTTTGGTGGCGTATCACGGCCATCTAAAAAGGCATGTAGATAAACTTTTGCACCACGTTTTAATGCCAATTCTGCCATCGCCACGATATGATCTTCATGCGAATGCACACCGCCTTCAGACAATAAACCAAGCAGATGCACTGCACCGTTGGCTGCTTTGGCTTTTTCTACCGCATCGACCAACACTTCATGTTCAAAGAAAGCGCCTGTACGAATGTCTTTGGTAATACGGGTAAAGTCTTGGTACAACACACGTCCTGCACCCAAGTTCATGTGACCAACTTCAGAGTTACCCATTTGACCATCTGGCAAGCCCACATCTTCACCTGAACCAGAGATCAAACCATGCGGATGCTTTTCCTGCATAGCAGTCAAATTTGGTCGTTTCGCTGCTAAAAACGCGTTGTCTTCGACCGCTTCGCGATGACCCACACCATCCATAATCACCAATACGTGAGGGATTTTGCCAGCAGTTGCATCCGCCATAATCAATACTCTTTTTCGTCTACAAATTAATCATGCTATCTTAACGAATTTTGCGTCAAGACTCTATGTTCAGAAGATGGTTTCCGCCACTGATTCAGATAGGTTTACCCAATCATACGGAAAAAGCAGCAGCATCGGTCCGCACTTAACGCGCACGATGCAGTAAGTAACCGCCGATGACAAACATCAGAATAATAGGAATAAATACGAACCACGCAGGCGATGGTGCATAGACCAAGCTGGCATAGCCCAAGAAATCCTGTAAATAAAAGAAGGTTAAGCCGACAAATAAAGCAATCACCAAACGGAAACCCATAGATTGCTGACGTAACGGCCCAAAAATAAAGGAGCAAGCAATCACCACCAAAGCAATCAGCGCAAAGGGTGCACCAAGTTTTTGCCAGAACGCCAGTTGGTAGGTTTTGGGTACTTGGCTGTATTCATGCATATAACTCATGAAACTGACCAATTGACTTGGGGATAAATCTTCAGGGTCGATGGTGACCATGTGCACATATTTCGGTTGCAATGCTAAAGCCAAAGCCTGTTCGCTGTTTTTAGCTAAAGTCGCGTTGCCCGCCTGCAAAATATCCATCTGTTCAGTTTGATTGAGCAACCAACTACCGTCTTTAACAAACTGTCCCTGATCTGCAGACAATGTACCACGCAAGCGATAATTATCATCAAAATCGACCACTTGTACATTTTTGAGCTGCCCTTGGGCATTGGCGTAGTCAATATAAATAAAACGATTGCCTTCGCGCGACCAATAGCCACGAACTTCACCCAGCTCAGCGACGCTACGGTGACTTTTAACACTTTTGGCTTGTTCATTGGTGTATGGAATCACCCATTCACTGAGCACAAAAGACAGCAGTACCAATACCATGGCGGAACGAATCACCCATCCCACAATACGCCACAGGCTAATCCCTGCAGAACGCATCACAATCAATTCGCTGTTGGATGCCAACGTACCCAAGCCTAACACTGCGCCAATCAAGGCAGAAATCGGCAAAATTTCATAGAGATAATTTGGCGCACCCCACAATACATACAGCAATGCCTGCCATGCACTATAGTTTTCATTGAGTGAACCCAATTCGCCTAAATAGGTAAACAACACCTGCAAACCAGACAAAATTGCCGTTGCACCAAACATAGCCAGTGCAGTGGTCTTGGTGACGTGTTTTGCAACTATACGACGTGCCAACATCTTAAGACCTCACTCGCTGAATTTGCTGCTTAATTTTAGGTGCTAGTTTTTGTTTACGTGAGAACAAGGCTGCCGCAATCGCATAAGCCAACAACACCAACGGATAAGCAATCATGCCCATTTCTTGTTTGCTGATACGGGTTTTAACCGCCATGAGCGCCACAATCAAACTGGCGAAAATTAACAAGGCAGGAAACAGTTTTAAATAACGCCCCTGACGCGGACTAACTTCTGACAATGCCACGGCTAAAAACAACGCCACCACAATCGCAAAAGGCACAAAAATACGCCAGCCGAGTTCACTTGCAACCACAGGGTCTGCACGGTTTTTCCAAAGTTGCGAGGTGGTTAAGGCTTCTACTTCGGCACTTTCAAATTTGGCTTCTTTATCATTTTCTAAACGTAAACGATAACTTTGGAATTCTGCCTGTGAATATTTGGCTGTGCCCGGAAATATTTCATAACGACGCCCTTCGACCAAATCCACCACATTGGCAGGATCATTTTCCAACTCTACCCGTGTCGCTTCTTTTGCCAGAATCATGACATCAGGACGACCTGCTTTTTCTGCACGTTGATAAAAGAAAATATCTTTCAGGTTTTTACGATCTTCGGACAGATCACCTGCGTAAATGGTATATGGCCCTGAAGAAATAAATTCTTTGGGTCGCACCAAATCAAAACCTGTGCGTACTGCCTGACTGGTGGTCAATGCTTCAAACTGACGCAGTCCCCACGGTGATGCCCACAGCATTAAGAAACCTTGAACGATTAGAAATACCAAGGTCATTGGCACCAATAAACGTGCCAGTTGATGCCGACTCACACCACTACTATTGAGCACCGCCATTTCATGGTCGACATATAAACGACCAAATACCAGCATCAAACCAATAAAGAAACCCAAAGGTAAGATCAGCGTCAAAAATTCAGGCAAGCGATAGCCAATGATGCTGAATAAAATACTCGCATCCAAACGCCCTTGTGCCGCCACGCCAAAATACTTGATCAAGCGACCACCCATCATGATCAAAGTCAGTAAGGCAATCACAACCAAGGATGTCGACACAACTTGCTTGACCAAATAACGCCGAATAATCAAATTATTTCTTCCAAAATGTGAGGGAATCCAATTCGCGTTAGTTTACCTGAATGTTGAAAATATAAAACCTATCGCCTTGTTATACATTGAAACTCGACGCATAAAAATGTTTCAATGGTTGCATAGTTTGCACATTTAGATAGGCATAAAATCCAGTGATTAAATTTAGCTTAAGTCCCTCATTCCAAGAACACAGCGCGAGTGAATCTTTGTCAATTTTAGTGGCTGCAGAACAGGTGCCACAGGCAACTGCTGCTTATCAAATCAAGGATTTAGACAGCATTATTCAAGCGACACAATTTAAAGCAGGCTTTAATGAAAGTTTAAGTTTGGTGGCTAGCGTTGTTGAATGCGCCAATAGCAACCTGATCGGTTTGGGTAAAACCGAAGAATTACCAGCCGCAAAGCTGGCAAAAATTGCACAAAGCATTATCAAATCTTCACAAAAAAAATTTAAACAGATCAGCATTGACTTGTCTGCCCTGCCTAGCGAGCTGCATTATGTATTTGCACTCAGCCTGACCCAAGCAGCCTATGCTTTTGATGAATACAAAAGCAAAAAGAATGAGTTTCAGCTTGAACAAATCAACTTAATTGCCAAGGACAGCTCACTGACTGCCGATCAGTTGCAGTTAATTGAAGCCATGCAATCAGGTCAAAACATGGCTCGCGACTTGGGCAACCGCCCGGGCAATATTTGTTTCCCTGAATATTTGGCAGAACAAGCCCAAGCACTTGCGGCAGAATATCCAGACCTACTCAAAGTCACCATTTTAGATGAAGCAGAAATAGCGGAATTGGGCATGGGTGCTTTCCTTGCAGTCAGTCAGGGTTCAGACCGTCCAGGACGCATCATTAGCCTCGAATACCAAGCACAGCGTGATGAAGCACCTGTGGTATTGGTTGGTAAAGGCATCACCTTTGATACAGGCGGCATTTCACTCAAACCCGGCTTAGGGATGGATGAAATGAAATTTGATATGTGTGGTTCTGCTTCAGTTTTAGGCACCATGCGCGCGCTGTGTGAAGCACGTTTACCTATCCATGTGGTCGGCACGATTGCCGCTGCAGAAAATATGCCGTCAGGCAAAGCCACTCGCCCGGGTGATATTGTGACCAGTATGAGCGGCCAAACCATCGAAATTTTAAATACCGATGCCGAAGGTCGTTTGGTGCTGTGCGATACCCTAACCTATGTGAAACGCTTCAACCCTGCTTTGGTGATTGATATTGCGACTTTAACAGGCGCTTGCGTGGTTGCACTCGGTTCGGTACTGACAGGCATGTTTACCCCAGATGATGAACTTGCGGCGGAATTGGATGCTGCGGGACACACTGCATTTGACCGTGTATGGCGTATGCCCGTGATTGACGATTACCAAGAACAACTGGATTCACCATTTGCCGATATTGGCAATATTGGTGGGCCTAAAGCAGGTTCAGTTACTGCAGCATGCTTCTTGCAACGCTTTACCCGTGACTATCGCTGGGCGCATCTAGACATTGCAGGCACTGCATGGAATTCAGGCAGCAATAAAGGCGCAACAGGTCGTCCTGTACCGTTATTGATGCAGTTCCTCGCACAACGTGCAAGCAATAATGGCTAAAGTTAGCTTTTATTTGTTTGAAAAAAGTCCTGAACGGCAAGTGGAAAGCACTTGCCGTTTATGCCGCAAAATTTTGCGGCAGCAGGCACGCATTTGGCTGCATTGCCCTGATCCAGAGTTACAGCAAATATTGGATGAGCGTCTGTGGAGTTTTGATGCCAGCAGCTTTATTCCACATGGCATTAACCAAACACAGGCCAGCGTATGTATTTCTGCCGAATTACCGCAGCAATCGGACTGGATTATGTTTAATTTTAACAGTCAGGCACTTGAAGCCTATGCAAAATTTAGTCACATTATTGAGATTATTGAAAATCACGAAGCAGCTAAAGTGCTTGGACGTGAAAAATTTAAACAATATCGACGTTTGGGCATAGAACCACAGACGTTTAAGCTTTAATTTTAAAACGTTTTTTTAAAAATACTGCTCAAAATAAGGAGAGATGCGGTGACTTTAAATGTCGGCTCAGATTTTAAACAGCGCTGGTTAACCGCGCCTCAGGCTGTGCGCCAGACATTTATGGATGATCTGCATCGAATTTGTGAGGTCTTGCAACCTGAAACGCAATTACACAACTGGATTGCAGAAGATCAGCGCGCTCAGCAACAATCACAGGAAAAAATTGAACAAGCCTATGCTGACCTGAAAGCACGTTTGATTGAAGAAGCACGGCAACGTCGCCAATTGGCACTCGAACTCAAATTAGAACAGCAACGTGCAGAACAAGCCGCTTATGCTGCACAGCTACAGCAAGATGAAGCGCAACGCTTTGCAGAACAAACTCAAGCACTTGAGTTGATGCGTCAAAGTCTGGATCAGGAAATTTCAAACTATACTGCACGTTATGAGCAAAATCCTGAATTACCTGCAGTGACTTTTAATCAAGCCGCAACTGCGGTAAGTGATGATCAAATTGTTTCTGAACTTGAAAGTGTACGTTTGCGTTTAGAGCTAGAAGCCGAAACTCAAATTGAGCAGGCGGTAACGATCTTTCGTGCGCGACTACATGCTGCAGCCCAAGAAGAAATTGACTATATCTTAAAAAATTCAAATTTTTCTAAAGAATAATTTTACTTTTTATCCCCAATTAGCCCAAAGTCTTAAACCCAATGTCATCAAAATGAAATAATTTTGTCACATGATAATCATCCAGAAAAAGTTGAATTCTCAACTTTTATCTCCTTTAAATGACTTTTGTAATCATGGGTTTCAAATGGATATCTTGACGAAAATTTCAGGCAAAATCGACCATCTTAATGCGGGCGAACAGTGGAGTATTCGTGCTCAGGATTTATGGATCAGTCGTGCAGATTTCCAATCATTAAGCATGTACTTGTCTAAAGAAGCGGAAAAGGGTGAGTTTTCAATTCAAAGTAACGATACTTTTAGCCCGCGCTTGGGTGGCACAGAATTAATTGTCACCAAACACTAAAACTGAACAATATCAAAAGTCCACACGGTGGGCTTTTTTTGTGGCCATCAATCCACTTTTTTAGTTATCGCGGTGGATTTAGAAGAAGAAAATAGAAAAATGAGGAATTTAAATCCAATCACCCAACCAAGACAAAATATTACCCAAGCCATAACCTATTGCCATTAAAGAAAAAATCCATACGGCAGCACCCACCACATTATAAAAACTAAAGGTCGCCAAAGGCATGTGCCCTGACCCTGCAGCAAATGGTGCAAATGAACGAACAAACGGTATAAAACGCGCCATTAAAATAGTTTTGCCACCATGTTTCATAAAATAATGGTTGGTTTTGACAATATATTCAGGTTTGAAATAACGTGAATGTTGATGAAAATACTTCACCCCTAGAATTCGTCCAGTGTAATAGTTGACGCTATATCCCAAGACCGCAGCGACAAAAAGTAAAATCCCCATATAGTGCAAATGCACCACATCGGTGGTGGAACACAAGGCACCAATTGCGATCAGCAAACTATCGCCTGGTAAAAAGAACATGAACACAGAACCTGTTTCTGCAAAAATAATCAGAAACAAAATGGCATAGATCCACAGACCATAATTATCGAGTAATAATGGCAGCCAGTGTTCCAAATTCATTAAAAAATCAATCATCTACATTAAACCAAAGGGGTGTTTATGATGAAAAAAACATCTTTATCTTTTTAATTATCCCTAAAAACAAAAAAACAGTCTAATTTTTCAATCAGACTGTTTAAATTTCATTCGGCTCTGTGCTTATTTTAAAAAGCCATTTTCAGCCAAGAATTCCATGCTAATTTTAGATTGCTGCGTAGTTTCTGCAGCTTTATCACCCAAGAGCAAACGCTCAATATAACGCGCCAAGACATCCACTTCTAAATTGACCTTGCTGCCAACTTTCCATGTGCCAATATTGGTACGCTCTGCCGTGTGTGGAATTAAATTCAGACTGATAACACTGCCGCGTAAATGGTTAATGGTCAGGCTGATGCCATCGACGGTCACCGAACCTTTTTCTGCCAAATATTTGGCAATTTCTGCAGGTGCAGTCACTTCATAGTAAATTGAACGTGCATCTTCACGTACCAGCGTAATTTCACCGACTGCATCAACATGGCCACTTACGATATGTCCACCAAAACGTGTGGTCGGCAACATGGCTTTTTCGACATTGACAGGCTGACCCACTTTCCATGTGCCTAAAGTGGTACGGTTCAAACTTTCACGGGACACATCTGCGGCATACCAATTGTCGCCCCACTCGATCACAGTCAGGCAAATACCATTGGTGGCAATTGAATCCCCCAAATGCACATCCGACATATCCAAATCGGTCTGAATACGCAAACGTACATCACCGCCCACACTTTGCAGGCTTTCTACTTTACCTAAACTTTCAATAATGCCTGTAAACATAATCTTTTCTCTCATTCACTGAGGATTTGTGGATTTACCACAACGCCAATTGGGTACTCACACCTGAGGTATCTACACCACCCAATTCTGCAAAATGGTAAAGTTGCCCTAACAACTGGCGAATAGGTGGGCCTGACTTGGCATGCGTATCGGTAATCACAATAAATTCCAGCACGCGCGCACGCTCGGACTGACGCTGTTTACTCACGCGATAACGCGGAACATCTTGCGTCAATAACGTCACTCGACCGCGTTTTAAATTGGCTTGCAACAAGTCTGTGGCACTAATATTACCATCGGTAGAATAACTGGTCAGAATAAAACGTGCATTAATGGTGTCCAATAAGGTTTCATACGCCTCTTTGGCGTACTTAGATGAGTTGTATGGACTTGGACGTTCTTTGCGCCATGCACGGTCAATACCACTTTTAAAGCCTTTGGTGTCTGGGGTTGGTAAATCGACCTGATCCCACAAGGTTAAGGCATTTAAGACATGATAGTTACTGCTATAAGCATGTTGATTATACGGTGGGTCTAAATAAGCCACATCGACCTCAAAACCACTCATTTGATTGGCCAGATGCTGTGCATCGACACACCACATTTCTGCAGCAGGTTTATTTGGTTCACCAATGTCACAAAAACGACTTGGCGTGAGCCACAATAATGATTCAATTCGTTCGAGTGCAGTTTGGGTTTTGCCGCCCCAGCCGTGGTGGAAGCTTTTAAACACCCCGCTGGTATTGCTGACAAAACTGGCAGAGTACAACAACGGCGCCAACAATGCCGACATCTCAACATCATCAATGGCACCCTGCGCTTGCCACGTAGCAATTTGCTGACGAATCGCATCTATGCGCATACCGTTACGACGTTTAAAGAATAAACGGTCACGACTTGGGTCATAAATTTCGTCATTGCGCGGGCACAAGTTATGCGTCACCCAGCCTTTGACTTCAGGCAAACGGTTCAAATAATCAATGGCTTTTTGATAGCCGCCTAATTCTTTAAACGCAGGTGCTTCAGTGCAGGCCAAAATCGCATGGTTTAAGGCATGGCTGTACGGTTCCCAGTCATTGGCAATCACCCGATAACCATTTTGACGCGCCAAACGTGATACCACTCCTGAACCTGCAAAAAAATCGGCAAAAATTGGTGCACGACCATTTTTAGGATGTAGCGTTCCTGTCTGTTCAAGTGCTTCTAAAATCAGATGCAGTAAACGGCGTTTATTGCCCAAATAAGGCACTAACTGATGGAATAAGTATTCATCAGTGGTGCGTGCCGCATGACGACGTTTGTGATAAACCGTTGACTCTGAACTCATAGTGTCTCTTGAGAAGGAATTAACCTAAGGCGCACGTCATCACCCAATTGAGTGACATCGCAAAGTTTAAATCGAAGTTGCTCTGCCATCTGTTCAAATTCTGCATTAAACATGGCACGAGCCGAGCGCCCTAACAATGTAGGTGCCACATAGCTGATCACTTCATCAACCCAACCTTCCTGTAAGAAAGCGGTCGATAAGGTTGCACCCGCTTCAACCAACACATCATAAATTTGATGTTGCTGTACCAATTGGGCAAGTAAGGTGGCTAAAGGTTGCGGTTCCAATTGTAACACGCCCAAAGCAGCCAACTCTGCACGATACGGTCCCATCACCATCACCGTTTCAGGCTGCTGCAA
Organism: Acinetobacter sp. YH12252; assembly: GCF_013417365.1. Classification (NCBI taxonomy): domain Bacteria; kingdom Pseudomonadati; phylum Pseudomonadota; class Gammaproteobacteria; order Moraxellales; family Moraxellaceae; genus Acinetobacter; species Acinetobacter sp. YH12252. The sequence goes on along the minus strand of NZ_VPEA01000004.1, from coordinate 33,981 downwards.
AATTTGTGCGCTCAAAGGCAAACGACCTTGGCGATCTAAAATAATCCGTTTGGGTTGTACTACGCTGTGGATGTCATCTACACCCTCTAAGTGGCGTACATTAAGCAGACAGTCATCGGCCAGTAACGTGTCGATCCCCGTTAATACTGCAGCAGAAATTGCCCGCCAATGCTGCACATCGGCACGTGCAGCCGTGCCTGTGATCCATTTGGATTCACCCGAAGCCATTGCCGTACGACCATCCAAACTAGAAGCAATTTTTAAACGCACATAAGGCATGCCTGTAGCCATGGCTTTTAAAAAGCCTGCATTTAACTGCGCTGCTTCAGCTTCTGCCACGCCCACGCTAACCTGAATACCTGCATCCTGTAAAATCTGAACGCCTTTACCTGCCACCAATGGATTCGGGTCTGGACAAGCCACAACCACTTTAGCCACGCCTGCATCGACCAAGGCTTTGGCACATGGTGGTGTGCGCCCATAGTGTGCACAAGGTTCCAAAGTCACATAAGCAGTTGCACCCTGCGCTTGTTCAGCGGCCTGACGCAAAGCAAAGACTTCGGCATGTGGCTGTCCTGCACGAGGATGGAAACCTTCGCCCAATAATTGGGCATCTTTAACAATAACGCAGCCCACGTTCGGATTTGGCTTAGTGCTGTATTGCCCCAAACGTGCCAGTTCAATGGCACGACGCATCCAAAAAAGATCATCGGGTTGCGCGTCAGTATTGAGTTCAATCATGGATGGTTGCTGTGGAATAGATGATGGCATTGCGCTTTATTGCTCACGCGACTGCATTTGTTCAATTTGGCGACGGAATGCTTCGACATCCTGAAAGTCTTGATACACCGAGGCAAAACGTACATAAGCAACATGATCCAATGCAAATAAAGCCTGCATAACAACCTCACCAATGGTACGTGATTTCACATCACGCTCTCCCAAACGGCGAATTTGTAATTGGATGTCGCTGAGTACCGTTTCAATTTGCTCTTGGGTCACGGGACGTTTTTGCAAAGCATGCATTAACGAACGACGTAACTTGGCTTCATCGAAAGGCTCACTTTTACCATCGGATTTAATCACCCGTGGCATAACCACTTCATAACTTTCAAAGGTGGTAAAGCGTTCACCACAGCCAATACACTCACGACGTCGGCGAATTTGGCAGCCTTCTGCCGCCAAACGTGAGTCAATCACTTTACTGTCTGCAGTGTTGCAAAATGGACAATGCATAGCGGTTTAATTGCACAAATTTGAATGAAAATGCAGTGTAGCAAAAATTCCAAACTTTGTAGAGTTTTACGCAACATATAGAAAAAAAACAGCCCCGAAGGGCTGTTTTACACAATATATTGATTATGTACTGTCTAGATTATTCTACACGTTCACCATGTTGGCTTAAGTCGAGTCCCATACGCTCATCTTCTGCAGCCACACGAATACCAATGGTTAGATCAATTACTTTTAAGATGATGAAAGTCAGTACAGCAGAGTAAGCAATGGTCGCTAACACACCTTCAACTTGCACCCAAAGTTGGCTCATCAAGTTGCTTGGTGCAGCATCGCCCATAATAAACTCGCTGGCAAAGAAGGCTGTTAAAATTGCACCAACAATACCACCTACACCATGTAGTCCAAAGGCATCTAGAGAGTCATCAGCTTTCAGGGCGCGTTTTAAGGCAGTAATACCCCAGAAACATACCACACCACCAATTAAACCCATCGCTAATGCACCACCAACAGTCACAAAACCTGCTGCTGGAGTAATCACCACCAAACCTGCTACAGCACCCGATGCAGCACCTAATACAGAACCTTTACCACGTACCAGTTTTTCTGCTACAAGCCATGCAATTGCTGCGGCTGCGGCTGCCACTTGAGTCACAACTAAGGCATAACCCGCTGCACCATTGGCACCTAAAGCAGAACCACCGTTGAAACCAAACCAGCCCACCCAGAGTAAACTTGCACCCAGTACAGTCAAAGTCAGGTTGTGCGGAGCCATAGATTCACGGCCCAAGCCCATACGTTTGCCCAACATGTATGCAGCAACTAAACCTGCAACACCCGAGTTAATATGAACAACAGTACCACCAGCAAAGTCGAGAGCACCATCATTGCCTAACCAACCACCACCCCATACCCAGTGGGTAATTGGTGCGTAGACCACGACCACCCAAATCGCGATAAAGGCAACAAAGGCACCAAACTTCATTCGTTCTGCAATTGAACCACTGATAATTGCCACAGTAATGATGGCAAAGGTCATTTGAAATATCACAAATAGAATTTCAGGAATACTGCCACTGAGCGCATCGGTACCAATGCCTGCCAGCATGACTTTGTCTAGACCACCAATAAAGGCATTACCTTCACCAAAAGCCAAACTATAGCCCACTGCCACCCAGGCAATACTGACCACGGCTGCTGCTACAAAGCTATAAGCCATAGTATTGAGTACGTTTTTCTTGCGTACCATACCGCCATAAAATAGTGCCAAACCAGGAATGGTCATGAGTAAAACTAAAGCAGTCGAAACTAAAATCCAAGCGGTATCGCCTGTATCTAATACAGCTTCTGGTTCAGCAGCTTCGGGCGTGCTGACTTCTGCTACAGCTGCAACTTCTGTTGCATTTGGTGTTTCGATAGGAGATGTTTCGGCAGTTTCAAGCACTGCAACATCTGAAGTTGGTGCGGTGGCTGTTACGGCTTCTTCAGCCCAAGCAACAGAACCACCAAGAAGTGCGCCTGATAGACTCAGCGCGAGTAGCATTTTTTTCATTTGTGTCCCCCGACCTTTGTTTTTGTGAGTTATTAGGTACTCAGCAAACTTCGTGCCATTTTCTTAAACAGCGTCTGCACCCGTTTCACCTGTACGAATACGGATGACTTGTTCGAGGTTAGTAACAAAGATTTTGCCATCACCAATCTTGCCTGTACTAGCAACACGAGTGATTGACTCAATCACCGAATCCACCATTTCATCGCTAATTGCGATTTCAATTTTAACTTTAGGCAAGAAGTCAACGACGTATTCAGCGCCACGATAAAGTTCGGTGTGACCTTTTTGGCGACCGAAGCCTTTGACTTCTGTTACGGTGATCCCTTGAACACCAATTTCAGATAATGCTTCACGCACATCATCTAATTTAAAGGGTTTTACAATTGCAGTTACGAGCTTCATGTTTGTTTTCCTTCGGCTTAATTCACCAGTAAGGTTTTATGTTCAAATTCCATGCCAAAGTTCTAAGGTCGGGGGAAATTAGAAACCGTGACATGAGTTTTCTTTATACCTTATTTTATACATTTATATGGTTTTGATCTTCAAAAAATAGACATATTTACTAGAAGATTTACGATTTTACTCATCGAATAAATCCATATTTCGTCTGAAATGCTATAGTCTATTAAAGACCAGTGCTACACTGCCTACCTTTGTCCATCTGTGTGGAAACAACAATGATTGAAACTTTATTACAAGCCATTTTGGAACAAATTGAACAACCCAAAAAAGATTTAGAACATAATTTACGTGCTTTACTGAATGAAGCCGTGACAAAAATGGATTTGGTCTCTCAAGATGAGCTAGATCGTCAGCGTACTGCGCTGAATAATGCCAATTTGCGTTTAAATGAATTGTTAAAACAAGTCGAAATGCTCGAACAAAAGATGCAGCCAAAAAAATAAGCACCAATTTAGTGCCATAAAAGACCAAACACCTATAAAAATAACGCACCAAAACGGATCATAATAATAATGTCTTTTGCCAAAGTGTATACGCGGGGGCTGCTCGGCTTGCATGCCCCTGCAATTGAAGTTGAAGTCCATCTAAGTCAAGGCTTACCTTCTTTAACCATAGTTGGTCTAGCCGAAGCTGCCGTACGTGAGAGTAAAGACCGAGTACGCTCTGCCATTATTAATAGTGGTTTTCAATTTCCAAGCAAACGTCTAACCATTAATTTAGCACCAGCAGACTTACCTAAAGATGGTTCTCGCCTTGACCTTGCCATTGCTTTGGGCATTTTGATTGCTTCAGGTCAACTGCCCGAACACAGTAGTGATGGTTTAGAATTTATTGGTGAACTGGCTTTAGATGGTCAATTGCGTCCAACTACAGGTACGCTGAGTATTGCGATTGCCTGCCAACAGGCACAGCACTGTTTAGTTTTACCCGAACAAAATGCGCAAGAAGCCGCACAATTACCAGACTTTGAAGTTTTTGCTGCCAATCACTTAAAACAAGTTTGTGAGCATTTGGCACAACATCAGCCACTTCATAAAGTCACGCCAGCAAACCAGCCTTTGCTCTCGGCTTCGGCTTTTGATCTGGCAGATGTAAAAGGGCAATTACGCCCAAGACGTGCTTTGGAAATTGCAGCAGCAGGCGGACACTCCTTGTTGTTTAAAGGCCCGCCAGGCACAGGTAAAACCTTGTTGGCTTCTCGCCTTGCCAGTATTTTACCGCCCTTAGATTTACAAGAAAATTTACAAGTTGCGAGTATCTACTCAGTCGCCAACACACCGCATACTTTTGGGCAACGCCCATTTCGTGCCCCACACCATACTGCCTCTGCCGTAGCATTGGTCGGGGGTGGCTCATATCCAAAACCTGGCGAAATCACGCTGGCGCACTTAGGCGTGTTGTTTTTAGATGAATTACCTGAGTTTGATAAGAAAGTATTAGAAGTATTGCGGCAACCGTTGGAGTCTAAAGAAATTGTGATTTCTCGGGCATCGCGACAAATTACCTTTCCTGCGAACTTTCAATTGGTGGCTGCAATGAACCCCTGCCCCTGTGGTTATGCTTTTAATCAGGACGTGCGCTGTCAATGCTCTACAGAAAGTATTAAACGCTATCAAAACCGTATTTCAGGACCGTTGTTGGATCGTATCGACTTACACATTGATGTACCACCTCTGCAAGCACATGAATTACAGGATACCCGACCAGTGGAAAATTCTGAAACCGTGCGAAGCCGTGTCATTCAAGCATATACACGACAATTGCAACGCCAAGAGTGTTTAAACATGGCGCTCAGCCCAAAACAATTAGAACAGTTTGCCCTATTAGATGGCACTGCACAGGATATTTTAACCATTGCACAACAACGGTTAAATTTGTCTGCACGCGCTTATCATCGGGTGTTACGCGTCGCACGTACTATTGCAGACTTGGCGCAAAGTGAACAGATTCAAAGCGGCCATTTGAGTGAAGCATTGTCTTATCGTGGCAATCCAGCCTAGGCGAAAATATTGAGATATAAAAACAGCCCATTGCCATGTCTAAGCAATGGGCGAGTTATCTTGTTATTCTTTTGGATGTTACTCCCAATTGGAGCTTCTTATTTATCCTAAATACAGAGGACTTAGAATGCTTTGGTCAAAGTAAATACAGCTCCTGTTTCAACGCCACGCTTTGCCGCATGCGAAAAACCATCGGTATCAATATCAGTTCCTACAGCAGCCAATTCAGCAGATAAACCTTCAACTGAAGCAAAGTTATAGCTTACACCGACTTTCCAATCTACATAGCTGTCTTTTCCACCGCCAAAATCAAAGTCATCTGCTTGGGTGTAACCTAATCCAGCAACCCCAGAAAAGCCGGTACTTCCAATGGGTGCGGTATAAGTGGCATTGAAATACCAAGCATCGGTGTCACCACCTAAGAAATCATTACTGTAGTTAATGGCTGTTAATAAGCTGGCATCTTTAAACAAAACATCACTAAAACCTAATTTTGCATAAGCTTCGAGCCAGTTTAAATCGCTCTCACTTGGGTAGGCGTAATACCAAAAACCCACATCCAAAATGGGTTTGCTGGCAAAATAATCTAGGCTTGTGGTATAGCCCATATAAGGGTCAAGCTCTAAATGTGCCGTACCACCAAAATCGACATTGGAACCCCACACGCCTGCATACACGCCAGAATCATGGCTGAGAGCAAAACCTGCTTGCACTGCGGGATCATTAAAGGTTTGAGTTAAACCACGATAGCGATAATCACTGGTTAAGGCTGCTGTCCCGCTAAACGACATGCCTGTCGCATTTTCTGCAGCAAAACTGAGACTTGATGTGGCTGCGAACATCGCCAAAGAAAGTGTTTGAAGTACGAATTTCATTTTAGATTCCCCCTGCATCGGATGAGATGCCTTTGTCTATTTTTTTTGACTCAATGAAGGGATTGCAAACTCTATGCCAACGATTAAATTCAGAACAGCAATTTTACGTTTAAAAGCAATAGATATAAATTTAAACTATTGTTATACATCAATTATTTTTAGTGTGTTTTTTATTTTGATTGGAATGAATTTTGATTTGCATCAATACTCGTCTTATAACCACTGCACTTTAAACATGAATTTACACAGTGCTATGATTATTTTTTGCATCCTTGCATAGCAATAAAGCTAAATCACATACCTAAAAAAGTGCAGTCAAGAATCACAAGCCTATCCTGATCAAAAAATAGAAAGTCATGCCTATCCTCTGTTCATCCTTACGCCATCAACTATCAAAACTCAGTGAACAGACAGAAATCCTGTCCTAAACTGCACTAGATTTCTGCACCAAAATTTGACATCAATATACGACGCGACACTTCAATCTTCACATCAAAAATAATTCAATGACCAAAACGATAGATCAATTTTAATTTTCGCAAGCCAACGACCATATAAAAGTTATGTATAAAATATCTGCTTAAACAGTTCTGTTTTCATCGTAATGCCAAAACTTAACACCGATGTTTCACATGAAATCCGTAATAGCCAAAAGCTATTACTCAAAGCTTAAATAAAATGTAATTTTTATACTCTTAATTCAAATAAAGATTCATAAATTTATTTCCCCACTTATCTCTTGCCCAAAATTCGACTTCATAGATAACCATTTCACAGGAAAACTTCACCCTATTTTAAAATTTATGCTGTGCCTTATGCGCTTTGATCACACACCAAGCTGTTGAAAAATTGAATAAACTGTATTTTTAATGTACAAGTTGCAGATGCGCTGTATTTGGCTATGTTTCAGTGACTCAGTAAGTTTTAAATATGTTTATGTTTTTACTAAAAAATAAAATATTTATTCAACTTTTGAAAAGTCGATATTTTTAATGACCCCACAGTTTATCGAAAAAATGCTTAACTTTAGTGTCATAAGTGCTTTAAAAGTGATATTTTCGCGCATAAATAGCGATACAATTCGCCTACGTTTCAACTACACATTTACTGCATGAGGCCATCTCCCAATGCTGCAATCTAAAAAATTAACACTTGCGTTGCTGATCAACGCAGCGCTTGTTTCAACTGCATTTGCTAGCGAACAAAGTGAATCTAAAGGCTTTGTAGAAGACGCAAACGGTTCGGTTTTATTCCGTACAGGTTATTTGAATCGTGATAAAAAAGATGGACTAACAAACGACACAAGCTCTGCAGCTCAAACAGCAATTATCAATCTAGATTCTGGCTTTACTAAAGGTATTGTTGGTTTTGGTGCAGGTATCATTGGTGATGCTTCATTCAAACTAGGTGAAAACAAAAATACTGGCAACCAAATGATTCCAGTCCACAACGATGGTTCTGCTTATGACCACTGGGCACGTGGTGGTGCTTATGTAAAAGCACGCGTATCAAATACAACAGCTAAATATGGTACGCAAGTATCTGAAATACCAGTAATTGCAAGCAATACAGCACGCTTAACACCTGAATACTACACTGGTCTTTATATTGAAAGTAACGAAATTAAAGACTTGACGTTAATTGGTGGTAAATTTACTAAAAACCAATGGTCAAATGACATCAGCTCAGACCAACAAGGTTTGGATAGTGCTATTTTCTGGGGTGCAAAATACAAATTTAACGACCAAGTTAATGCCTCTTATTATGGGGTAGATGTTAAAGATAAATTAGAACGTCACTATGGGAATGTGAATTATAGCTTCCCTACAGCAAATGGTGCGAGCGTAACTTTAGATGCAATGGGTTACAATACCAAATGGAAAGTTGGAGCAGAAACAACTGATCCACGCAGTGAAACTGAAGAATTGACTAACTCGATTTGGGGTGTATCTGCAAGCTATAACAGGGACGCACACAATTTGATGCTTGCGTACCAAGATAATGCGGGCAACATAGGTTACGACTATGCTTACAATGCAGATGGTCTACAAAGTATTTATGTACCAAATTCATACTTATCTGATTTCAACGGCAATGATGAAAAATCAGTTGGCTTGCAATATAACTACAACTTTAAAAACCACGGTTTACCTGGCTTGAACTGGACAAGTGCATTTGTTTACGGTTGGGATATTGATGTTGCGGATCGCAACAATCGAACTGAAATTATTGATCAAGCTGAAGAACATGAATTTTTCAACCAAGTGAAATACACCGTTCAATCTGGTGCATTTAAAGATGCGAGCTTACGCTTACGCTACTCTTACTTGCGTTCAAGTAGTAGCTACAATAACCAAAAAGTGAATAACAGCGAAGGTATTGGCTCAACTAATGAATGGCGTATCTGGTTAGATATTCCTGTGAAATTATTCTAATTTCTCGGAATAGCCAACCCAATAAAAAACCTGCACATATTCTGTGCAGGTTTTTTATATTTTAGCTTTCATGTGAAAGCTAAATAGACTGCGCGCAAATTATGGATTTGCAGCTTTGTAGCCTTCAATTGAGTTCAATACTTCTTGTTTCGCAACATCAGCACCTTCCCAACCACTTAACTTCACCCATTTGCCTGGCTCTAAGTCTTTATAGTGCTGGAAGAAGTGTTCAATTTGGCTGATCAATAATGGTGGAAGATCCGTATATTCTTGAACATCTTTATAAATTGGGGTTAATTTTTCGTGCGGAACGGCAACCAATTTCGCATCAATACCACCATCATCTTCCATGTTCAATTTACCCACTGGGCGGCAACGAATCACAGAACCTGGCTCTACTGGGTGTGGGGTCACAACCAATACGTCTAGCGGATCACCATCCAATGAAAGTGTATTTGGCACATAACCGTAGTTCGCTGGATAGAACATTGCTGTACCCATGAAACGGTCTACAAATAATGCATCAGAATCTTTGTCAATTTCGTATTTGATTGGCGCTGCATTGGCAGGAATTTCAATGATCACATAGATGTCATTTGGTGCATCTTTACCCGCAGGGATATTGCTGTAGCTCATAGCATCACTCTTAAACAAGTTAAATCTTTTTAAAACCGCGTCAATTATAACGGTTTTCTGTCCTGAATTACTGCGCGATTATACATCTGCAAGGCAAAAATACATATTTTCAGACATGACTTGATCAGGTCAGTTTAATCACCATCAGCAAAATACAAATTGGACAAAGTAAAGACAGCATCCAAACAATTGAACGCAGCGTCGCCCAATTGGCTAAATAACAAATTCCATAAATAATGCGCAGCACAATATAAGCAATACCAAACATCATCACCACCACTTGTGGGATGACCATATATTCCGCCATGAGCACTGCAGCAATAAATAAAGGCAGGCTTTCAAAACTGTTTTGCTGTACGGCGTTAGCACGTGCAGCAAAACCTGTGGTTTTGGCTAAAAATTCACGTGGATTTTGGTTATCTTCACGTTTAAAGCCGCCTGCCATTTTTGCGACAACAGCAAAGACATACGGCAATAAGCAAGCAATTATAATTAGATAAACAATTCCACTTATGCTTTGCATCAATTTTTTCTCATAAACTGTATTGAGAACTTATCATAACATGGCATTTCTTGAATAAATTTTGTTAAATAGCATGTTTTAAGCAATTGTATAAAGGATCCATTATGGTCAGCCCAGATCAAAAGGAAATGTTAGATGTACTTGAAAAGCAGCGCCAACATCAACTGCGAGTGGATCGTGTTTTAAAAATTGTGTTGCCTATTGTGGCATTTTTATTGATGGTGATTTGCGCCAACATGAACGTATGGTCGACCATTTTTACCTTCGTTGTACTTTGGGTGGCGTTTTATGCGGTAGGGATTAAGCGCTTACCGCTCTGGCACTGGATTATTGTGATTGTGGTGTATTGCTTAATTGATAATATTTTAAGTTATGGCAGTTTTAATCAATCAGGTTTTAGCCGCCAATTTGGTGCGATGTTTATTTTCTTGGGTATTGTGGGTGTTGGGCGTCGTTACTTTGACCGTTGGCTGATGAAAGAGTAATACTTTTGCCTTTATCGAACAAGAAACAATCTATTTTCTATAGCATATAAAAAATGCCCCTGAGTTTTCAGGGGCGTTTTTATTTCAGAGCAGAATGAATTACGCAGTCTTACGCAAATCTTTACGCAAAATTTTACCTACGTTCGATTTTGGCAATTCATCCATAAACTCCACATAACGTGGGCGTTTATAGCCAGTTAAGTTCTCTTTAGCGAATGCTAATACTTCTTCTGTGGTCAATGATGGATCTTTTTTCACCACAAACAGTTTTGGCACTTCACCTGATTTTTCATCTGGTACACCAATTGCAGCCACTTCCAATACTTTCGGATGCTTCGCAATCACTTCTTCAATTTCAGATGGATAAACGTTAAAGCCTGATACCAAAATCATGTCTTTTTTACGGTCTACAATTTTCACATAGCCCCGTGAATCCATAACACCAATGTCACCTGTACGGAAGAAACCATTAATCATCACTTTATCGGTTTCATCTGGACGGTTCCAATAGCCTTTCATGACTTGTGGACCACGGATTGAAATTTCACCTTGCTCACCCAGTGCAACTTCATTGCCATCATCATCCAAAATAGCCACTTCAGTTAATGGTAATGGAATACCGATTGTGCCACTAAATTCTTCAGATGCAGGTGGGTTTGCCGTTGCAACTGGTGAAGTTTCAGACAAGCCATAACCTTCAATAATGTTAGTGCCTGTGACTTTTTTCCATGCTTCAGCAGTTGATGGTAATACGGCCATACCACCGCCCATCGCCATTTTCAATCGGCTGTGATCAAGCTGTTTAAACTCTTCATTGTTCACGAGCGCATTGAATAAAGTATTCACCGCAGGGAAGAAAGTTGGTTGATATTTACGTAATTCTTTCATCACCGCAGGTAAGTCACGCGGGTTTGGAATTAAGACGTTTGCCTGACCTTTGTACATGCCGTAAAGCGCACACACCATGAATGCAAAGATGTGATACAGCGGCAATGCACAGAAAATACGGTCATCTGGCTGACCATCTTGTGCACCGAATTTACTCTGGAAAATACCATCACATTGCAGCATGTTTGCCACAAGGTTGCGGTGTGTTAATTCTGCACCCTTAGATACACCTGTTGTACCACCCGTGTATTGCAACACAGCCGTATCACTTAAAGTTAAGCTTGGGCGTTTGTAGTTGCTTGGGCTTACTTTAGACATTGCTGCGTTAAATTTAACGTGACCCGGAATGTTCCATGCAGGAATTTGCTTACGCACTGAACGTAAAACAAAATTCACCAACGTGCCTTTTAATGCACCTAGCATATCGCCCACAGAAGCAACAACAACATGCTTCACAGGAGTTTTACCAATAATCGCCTGATAAACGGATGCAAAGTTTTCAATAATGACTAAAACTTCAGAACCAGAGTCATTTAATTGATGCTCTAACTCACGTGAAGTATAAAGTGGGTTCACGTTTACCAATACTAAGCCTGCACGTAACACCCCTAATGCAACCACAGGATATTGAAGTACGTTCGGCATCATCACCGCAACACGCGAGCCTGGTGCCAAACCTAAACTTTGTAAATAGGTTGCAAATTTACGGCTAGCTTCTTCTAGTTCACTGAAGCTTAAAACCTTATCCATAAAGATAAAGGCATCACGTGAACCAAATTTTTGGAAATTACGTTCAAAAATGTCTACGAGTGACGTATTTTCTGCAGGCAGTTCTACAGTTTCTGGAATCCCTGTCTTTCGGTATTCAGCAAACCAAATCTTTTCCATAATGCCAATTTCTCCAATCAATAATCCTTAGTTTTAAACTGTTTTTCTCAATACAGGACGTCGTTGTTTGCTTGTTTATGTCCCGTATTGCATCCATTTTCACGAATACAAACCATATATAACGTATTTTGCTTAAAAAACGCTAGTATTATCTTTGAATTAACAGTTTATTTGCTTTTTGGTAACCGCGTGGTAAGAGCTGACCTTTCGTGCCGCGCTTCGCCACATACTTCAGCAAATCGTCACCTTTGAGTTTGAGTTGTTGCTGTCCTGCAAATATTTGAATTGCTTCATCTAAACTTAAAGGTAACATAGACACCAACTGATCTTTTTCCTCAAGTTGTATCAATTTATTACCTTTACCTTTATTCAAAATTGGCAATTCTGACAGCTCAATCACCAGTAAACGCCCTGCTGAACTGAGCAGTGCAACATGACTCGCGTGTTCAATCATTTGCAAGTTCATCACTGTCGATTGTTCGGGCAAAGACAGGAATGCTTTACCTGCTTTGGCATTGGTATCTAGCTGTTTGGCCTGTGTTTTAAAGCCGTAACCTTTACTGCTGGCTGCTAAAATTTCAGCTTCATCATCGGCAATCAGCAATTGTTTAAAGCCAACGCCACTGGCAGGGGCAAGTTTTGAACTTAATGGTTCTCCCAAGCCACGTGCCGAAGGCAAGCTATTAATTGGCAACGCATAACTGCGTCCTGTATCATCTAAAATATAAACGCGCTGATTAGACTTGCCTTGCGCATGACTGAGATATTGATCACCTGCACGGAAGTTTAGATTTTCCGCATCGACCTCATGCCCTTTGGCACAACGAATCCAGCCTGCTTCAGACAACACCACCGTTACAGGGTCGGCAGGTAGCATATCTTGTTCATTAATCGCAGTCGCTTCGGCACGCAATACAATTGGTGAACGACGATCATCACCAAACTTTTTCGCGTCTTCTTTCAACTCACTGATAATTAAATTTTTCAATGATTCAGGATTCGCCAATTGTTCACGAATAATGGCAGCGCGTGCTTCTAATTCTTCTTGTTCACGACGAATTTCCATTTCTTCAAGCTTAGCCAAATGACGCAGCTTTAATTCCAAAATGGCTTCAGCCTGAATTTCATCAATACCAAAATGCGCCATCAACTCGGCTTTAGGATGATCTTCTTCACGAATAATCCGAATCACGGTATCAATATCTAAATAGGCAATCAGCAAACCTGCCAAAATGTGCAATCGCTTTTCGATTTTATTAAGATGATATTGCAAACGACGTGTGACGGTATTTTTACGAATCTCAATCCATTCCAGCAAAATACGACGAATCGATTTCACCTGCGGACGACCATCTGCGCCAATCATGTTCATATTGACACGATAGCTCGATTCTAAATCGGTCGTGGCAAACAAGTGACTCATCACCGCTTCGGCATCAATACGGTTGGAACGCAGTACAATCACCAAACGGGTTGGGTTTTGATGGTCGGATTCATCACGCACATCGCTCACCAACGGCAGTTTTTTCGCCTGCATTTGATCGGCAATTTGGGTAATGATTTTTGAACCCGAAACCTGATACGGCAATTCGGTAATTACGATTTCATTTTTTTCGATGCTGTACACCGCACGCATACGGTAACTACCACGACCTGTACTTTGCATTTTCAGCAATTCTTCAGGCGGGGTAATAATTTCAGCTTTGGTAGGTAAATCTGGTGCAGGAATATATTCTGCGACTTTTTCATCGGTTAAATTTGGGTTGCGAATCAGGGCAATTGTGCCTTTCACCACTTCACGCAAGTTATGCGGTGGAATATCGGTCGCCATCCCCACGGCAATACCTGTGGTGCCGTTAAGCAAAATATTCGGTACACGCGCAGGCAAATTGACAGGTTCTTTTAATGAGCCATCAAAGTTATCTTGCCAATCACAAGTACCTTGCCCCAATTCCGCCAAAAGTACTTCACTATATTGCGATAGTTTGGCTTCGGTATAACGCATGGCGGCAAAGGATTTAGGATCATCGGGTGACCCCCAGTTGCCCTGCCCTTCAATAAATGGGTAACGATAACTGAACGGCTGCGCCATCAACACCATAGCTTCATAACAAGCATAATCACCATGTGGATGGTATTTACCCAATACATCCCCTACGGTACGGGCCGATTTTTTCGGTTTGCCGCTGTGCTTGAGTCCAAGCTCACTCATGGCGTACACAATACGGCGTTGTACAGGTTTCAAACCATCGCTGATATGGGGTAATGCACGATCCATAATCACGTACATGGCATAGTTAAGGTATGCACGTTCAGTAAATTCTGCTACGGAACGGTTTTCTGTCGCATGATGCGCAAGGTTTGTCATAAAACCTATCGTCCTAAATCATTTGTTTTTGTATCAATGGGCTTATGCTAAGTCGCAGTTGCATCCTGCACAAGACTTAGTACAGATGCTCTGCGACATTTTGTGTCTTATGCCTTAAAAATATGCATTTTATAACCGATATGCAATGCCAAATAAAAATAGGCAAATTGTCTTTTATAAACCCATCGACTCTAAAGTTCTGCCTTTGGTTTCTTCACCCAACACCACAATCACCAAAGCAACGGCCAATAAAACCGCTGTAAACATCATAAAGACATAACTAAAGCCATTTTGCATGACCATCATGTGGGTGACCACCATCGGGGCGACAATACCGCCCATGCGTCCAATCGCCGAAGCCCAACCCGAACCAAAGGCACGAATATTGGTTGGGTATTGTTCAGGAGTATAGGTGTATAGCACACCCCATGCGCCCAAGTTGAAGAACGACATCAAACAGCCCCAGAACATGATCATCGCCACGCTATCCGCCTGACCAAAGAAGTACGCCGATACGGCACACATGCCAATAAAACCAGCTAGTGTGGCTTTGCGCCCTAATTTTTCGACCAGCCAAGCAGCTGCAATATAACCGGGTAATTGCGCCAAAATCATGCCCAACACATATTCAAATGACTGTACGATGCTGTAGCCTTGCTGCACCAACAGACTAGGCAACCAAGTGAAAATGCCATAATAGGAATAGACAATGCCAAACCAAATCAGCCACAGCATTAAACTACGGCGTGCAAATGGCCCCGACCACAGTTGGGTAAAAGAGATATGCTGTTTAGCGGCAACAGGCTGAACTTCAATCTGTTCAATGACTTCTACCCCACATTGACGCTCAAACTTTTGTACCAGTGCATGTGCTTCGGCAATACGACCACGATTGATCAGATATGGGATAGATTCAGGGACTTTTTTCCAGATAACCAAGGCATATAAGGCAGGCAAACCACCGATTAAAAATGCTGTATGCCAATCAAATTTTGGAATCACAAAATAAGAAACCAATGCCGCACATAACCACCCCAAGCCCCAAAAACTTTCCAGCAATACAATAAAGCGCCCACGCACATGCGCAGGAATGTATTCACTGACCAACGTCACCGCTACGGGAAGCTGCCCGCCCAAACCTAAACCGACAATAAAGCGAAAGACCAGTAACCAAGTTAAATTCGGTGCAAAGGCACAAGCGGCAGTAGCTAGACTGTAAATCACCAAGGTGGTGGCAAATACAGTTTTACGTCCAATTTTATCGGCCAGACCACCTGAAAAGACTGCCCCAATGGCCATTCCGACAAAACCAATCGACACCACCATGCCTTTTTCGGCAGGGGTCATGCTCCAGTCTTCTGCCATTTTTGCCAAAATAAAGGAGATCAGTCCTGTATCCATGGCATCAAACATCCAGCCCAGACCAATCACCACCAGTAGGCTATAGTGGAATTTTCCAATGGGTAGACGTTGCACACGCGAAACTAAATCCATAACACACTCTTTAAGTTGGCTAAAAGGATATAGGCTAAAACACAACTGCTGTTGTATTTTTATACTATGAATTGACAGGATGTGGATAGCATTAAAAAACCGATCTGGTGATCGGTTCGCTTCTATTTAGATATTCAATACAATTCTTATAACCAATTAGGTTTCATCTTTAGAGGATGCTGAATGTTCATCATCGTCCTGATAAATAAATTTAGGCATTTCTAAGCCAAAATAAATCGCAATCAAACGCAAAGTAAAACCAAAAACAAGTGTTGAGATCACGGTCAATTCAAGCGACAAACCGATTTCGATACACAACCAATAGCAAATCACGGACACAAAAGAAATACTGGCATATAGCTCACGGCGGAACACTAAAGGCACATCGTTACACAGAATATCACGCAGAATCCCACCTGACACACCTGTTAAGACGCCTGCAACGGCAGACACCACAAAGCCATGCCCCATTTCCAAAGCAATTTGACAACCAATAATAGTGAAGCCAATTAAGCCTAAAGCATCGAGCACCAAGAAAATGGAACGTAAATGACGCATCCATTTGGCAATTAAAATGGTGATAAAAGCTGCAATACAGGTCAGCACCAAATATTCAGGATGTTTGACCCAAGTCAGCGGATAATGCCCCAACAATACATCTCGCACCGAACCACCGCCCAATGCGGTGACACAGGCAATTAAGGTGACACCAAACCAGTCCATGCTGCGACGCCCTGCAGACAATGCGCCTGTCATCGCTTCTGCGGTAATCGCGATTAAGTAAATGACCAACAACAACATGGACTTGCCCTTCTTTCACTAGGCCAATAGATGCGCGTTATAATAAGCGAAAAACCAAGATAAAGTTATAAAAATTGCGCACAACATTGCTTAAATTTTTTACCCGAACCACAAATACACGGCTGTTTCATGGTCGGCTGTTGCCCTGTGGTCGGATCTAGAAAATACCAGCGTGCCTGATGTTGCACAAAATGGGAAATTTCATGGTGAATTTGCGCCTGCTTAGCATCATGGTAATGGGCTTTAAATTCAACTTGGGCATGGCTTTTATCTAACTTTTCATTGCTATTCAGCACTTCGAGCTTTAACCATTGATTCGACTTGCTCCAATCTGCAATTGCGTCAACATCCAAACTTGCCTGTTGTCCTAGCGCAGTAGTTTGCACAATATAATCAATTTGTTGCAAGGCAAAAGCGCTATAGCGTGAACGCATGAGTTGGCTCGCGGTTTCTGCATGTGCCTGCCCCACGTGTAAAGGTTGGCAGCAGTATTGATAATCGCCTTGCCCGCACGGACATGCCAAGTGATGCATAGAAAATTCCAGAAATTTAAATCAATAATAGGGTCTGTTGACACTTCGTCTATATTTGCAATGGCAACAGCCCCAAAACAGCCTGACAATGCAGGCTATTTTAGCGGAAGCACAAGACTGAAATGCAGTTTGGCGTTCAGTTTATGATGCGCTTGAAGATTCCTGCTGAATCAAATGCACTTTTTCAATTTTATGTCCATCCATGGTCACAATTTCAAAAACATAACCATCGGAAAGCAGCTTTTCACCGTTTTCAGGCAAACGCCCCAAATGGAATAAAATATAGCCTGATAAAGTTGAATATTGCTCGCTTTCATCCACCAAATCACGACCTAATAATAAAGATACGTGACGAATATCAATGGAACCATCTAGCAATAATGTGCCATCTTCCAAACTTTCAGCACTGGCTTCGAGAGCATCTTCATCAGGGAATTCGCCTGCAATTGCTTCCAGAATATCAATAGGTGTGGCAACGCCTTCAATCGAGCCATATTCATTCAGCACAATCGCCATTTGCAGCGGTGCTTGACGCAATTGCTCCATCACCATCAAAACTTGGGCATTTTCATGCACAATCACGGGTTCACGCAAATGTGTTTCAAAGTCCAGTACACCTGTTTCAATGTATTGATTCATGACTTTATGGGTTAAGACAATGCCTGAGATATTGTCCAGTTCACCACGTGCCACAATCACTCGTGAATGGGTCATACTTAATAATTGGCTGCGAATTGAGGCATCATCTTCGTCTAAATCAATCCATTCCAGTTCAGGACGTGGCGTCATTACCGATTTTACAGGACGCTCAGATAAGCCCAACACTCCTTGTACCATCACGCTGTGATAGACGCCATTTTCAGCATCAAAGACTTCATCAGCAAAGGCGCGGGTAGCCAAAACATCTTCGTTGATATGACTGCTTTCTGTCGTATTTTGACTTTTGCCACCTAACATCCGCATCACAGCCGAAGCAGTACGGTAGCGTAAATCGGTGGTGGTCACGGTTTTTTCCTGATTTCTGCGGATGGTTTGGTTCAGGAATTCAATCATCACCGAGAAGCCGATGGCGGCATATAAATAGCCTTTTGGAATGTGATAGCCAAAGCCTTCCACCACCAATGAGAAACCAATCATCATCAGGAAGCACAGGCATAGAATCACCACGGTAGGATGCTTATTGACAAAGTCCATGAGCGCTTTAGAGGCCCACAACATAATGCCAATGGCGATAATCACCGCAATCATCATGACCGATAAATGCTGCACCATGCCCACAGCGGTAATCACGCTGTCGAGTGAGAACACCGCATCTAGCACCACAATCTGCACAATCACCATCCAGAAAGTCGCGTGCACAGGGTTTTCTTCTTTTAGTGCTGGTTTGCCTTCAATGCGTTCGCGCAGTTCCATGGTGCCTTTAAACAACAGGAACACACCACCAAACAGTAAAATCAGGTCACGTCCAGAGAAAGGATGTTCAAAAATATGAAACAGTGGTTGGGTCAGAGTGACGACCCACGCGATAGAGGCGAGTAAAATCAGGCGCATCCCCAAGGCGAGAAGCAAGCCCACCACCCGTGCCGTATTGCGTTGTTCTGGCGGTAACTTTTCTGCCAAAATGGCAATAAACACCAAGTTATCAATGCCTAATACAATTTCGAGTACGATCAGGGTCAATAACCCAACCCACGCAGCGGGGTCAGACATCCATTCAAAGATCATGCACTCTTCTCCTGAATATCATGGGTCAAACGTGCCACACGGCGATGACACTGAAAAGATAAGTTTGCTTGCTCTGGTTGGCACAGCATGTAATTTAAAAATATTCGTTCGGTGCGACTACTGCCACTGTCCATGACGATTCTATAGTTGTCAGACAAGCTTTGAGTATAGGAAAGTTTGCGCTCAGATTCATCCCCTTTTTGCGACATCATCCACGTCAATGCAGCACTTTCACAAATCTTTGCAAATTGAACACTGCATACTGACGGGTTTGTCATATTTGAGCACTAAGCTAGAGCCAACAAAAAGAACATGCTATGGTGAAGAAAATAAATGAATAGCGAATTAAGAATGACCCAATATATCAATAATCCATCTCCTCAAACCTCTCAACCTTTGGTGGCACTGTACTGTGGTTCGCGCTCTGGCAATAACCCGATTTATCAGGAAAAAGCAGTACAACTGGCAAGAAAACTGGCCGAGCAAGGCTTTGGTATGGTCTACGGCGGTGCGAGTATTGGATTAATGGGTTTGGTTGCCGACACCGTTGTGCAACATGGTGGGCAAGCGGTGGGAGTAATTCCTGAATTTATGCTGGATTATGAAATTGCCCACAGTAATTTAACCGAGTTACACGTAGTCAAAAGCATGCATGAGCGTAAAGCGATGATGGCAGATCGCGCCAGTGCTTTTGTGGCGTTGCCAGGCGGCTTGGGTACTTTTGAAGAGATTTTGGAAATTGCCACTTGGGGGCAATTGAATCAGCACCAAAAACCGATGATTTTATATAATGTAAATGGCTTTTATGATGCGCTGATTCAGCAGTTAGATCATGCGGTACACGAAGGTTTTTTACCACCACAGCACCGCGCTAAACTGATCGTGTGTAACCACTCCCATAAAATTATTAATGCCTTGAAGAATTTGGATTCTCCACGTCATTTTGTGGGTTGAACTTTTTTAGCTACATGAAATAGCAATAAAAATGAAAGTGAAAGCGAGTCGGTGACTCGCTTTTTTTAATTCACTGTTCATTGGTTTTTACAGCACAAAAAAGAGAACACCAAAGTGCCCTCTTTAATAGATTTCTAATTTTGCAATGCTGTTAGTTAAGCTTGATTTGGTAGACGGCAGTAGTTCCACTGACTTCATTACCCACAACTAACAGTGGCTTGCCGTTAGGCGAGTCTTTGGCTGCAATAAAGATCAAACCTTCGGGACCGAGATTTGAATTTTCAACGGTAACCTCATTACCTTCTGCATCGAAAGATGTACGGGTTTCACCAAACTTACGATCATTAAAATACTCAACAAAAGATGCTTGTGTCGGTTGGGTAATGTCGTACACCATAATGCCACCCATACGCTCCAACCCAATAAAGGCAAAAGTTTTTTGACCAATTTTACCTAAAGCAATGCCTTCAGGCTCAGGGCCTTTATTGTCACTACGATCATCTATACTTAATTTTTCATGATTGGTATTAAAGTATTCTGGAAATAATTCAGCAGCTTTACGTTCAAAGTCATTTTTTGAGTCCCAAACAATTTTTTTGGTTTTAGGATCTACAATACTGAACGAGCGGCCACCATAAGCATATAGTTTGTCATAGGTCATGAAACCATCGCTGTCTAGCACAGGCTCACCATTTGTATCTTTCTTGTAACCTTGCGTCCAAGTAATCGTCAAACGACCCAATTGTGAATCTTTAATTAAATTATCTGCACAAACTTCATTGGCATCTGTAGTGGTACATGCTTTAAATACGTTTGAATCAAGCTTTGCGCCTTTAACCCCTGACTTTAATAGACGTAAATGCGCTGCATAATCGCCATTGGTACTGAAGCCTTTATTATTGAATAAGTGTTTAACACGAATTTCTTCTGCATAACCCTGAGTTATTTCATCCGTACCAAAATATAAGTCTTCATCAACCAACCATTCACGCGCATCACCTTCATTGGCAGTGACCAAGTAGCTTTGTCCATTGGCTTGATATTGCGCAATTGCATCTGGCATATACATGCCATATAAGCCTGGCCAAGCTTGAATATTAATCATCCCCTCATTTTTAGCACAGGCTGTAATCGTTTTACCGTTATAGTCTTGCTTACCAACAACACAATCACGATCACCTGCATCTAAAGCATTTGCAGCTAAGCCAAAGTTTTTATAACCCAATGGGAAAATATCGACCACTTGGTCTTGAATCAAATCAATTACAGCAATAGCATTGTTTTCTTGTAGACTTGCCCAAGCAGTTTTACCATCGTCACTCACCGCAATATATTCAGGCTCTAAATCTTGTGCGACAGTCGCATTTGGCCCAAAAATACGCACGCCCGCATCAAGCAATTCCTGCTTACGTGTATTCCATGCCTGAAAATCTGCAGTTTTTACAGTAGGCTTGTTGATGTCAGTTAGATTAATAATACTGATTGAACCTTCTGGATCAATCTTATAACCTTCATTTGGCTCACCTTCATTGGCAACCAAGACTTTTTTGCCATCTGGAGTAAAAGTCAACATATCAGGCAATGCACCGACTTCAACTTTGCTGATAAAGCTCAGGTATTTGGCTTTAAAAAATGCCACGATGCCTTTATCAGTTTTAGGTGTTGCCTGAACAGCTAAAGCGACAATACCTTGATGTACCGCAACACTATTGACTTCAGAATTCGCCAAATGAGTCTTGGCATCCAAGCTGTTCAGCTTAACAGGTGCACTTGGGTTGCTTAAATCCAGTACATCGACCACGCCATTTTTCGCATTGACTACAAATAAACGTTTACTTTCAGCATCATAAGCAGAAATTTCCGCAGCACTCGCACCAAAAACTTGTGCATCGTATTCCCCTAAACGCTCCAAACTAATTGTTGTAGGTGTTGCTTCAACAACTTCTTCTTTTACAGGAATAGGATCATTATTATCATTACAGCCCACCATCCCCACAGACAATAAAGCCAACATTAATGCAGAAATTTGCGTTTTCATAAATTACTCATCATTTTTCTAAATGCACCCAACTTACAAACTCAAAGTGAATAATCGGTGACAAATAAATGACAATTTCATGGCATTCTCTTGAATTTTCGAACACTTTTCATGTTTTTACAGATGCAGTCCGTTAGATTGCAAAATGGTTTAAACTAGACCAAATGCCCATTTTGCCGAGTTATGAACCAAACATCGACCCATCAAGCCCTGCATCCTGAATATCGCCTTTTGGTATTTCTGGTTTCAATTGGCTTTTTTATGCAGGCGCTCGACACCACCATTGTGAATACAGCAATCCCTGCAATGGCACATAGCCTGCAGGAAGACCCGCTGCGGATGCACAGTGTGGTAGTGGCGTATGTGCTCTCGGTGGCAGCGTGTATTCCATTAAGTGGATGGCTGGCAGATCGTTTTGGAGTTCGCAACACCTATTTTGCAGCGATTATTATTTTTACCCTTGCTTCTTTGGGTTGTGCCGCTGCGGCGAGCCTGAATGAATTACTATTTTATCGGGTGATTCAAGGCATCGGGGGTGCATTGCTCTTGCCTGTCGGGCGCTTGGCGATGCTCAAAATTATTCCACGTAGCCAATTTTTATCTGCCATGAGCCTGATGAGTCTGGCGGGGTTGATTGGCCCCTTAATTGGCCCAACGCTGGGCGGTTGGTTGGTCGAAGTCGCCACATGGCACTGGATTTTCCTGATCAATATTCCGATGGGCATCTTGGGCTGTTGGATTTGTATCAAAGCCATGCCGAATGTGACTGAAACTGAGGTTAAAAACTTTGATTTACTCGGGTTTATTCTATTGGTTGTGGCGATGGCGGGCTTATCTTTAGGCATCGAAAATTTTGCCAATCCACACCATAATCTGCTTTGGAGTTTAGCGTTAATCTTGACTGGCGGTATTGCTGCAGCATGCTATGCCCGCCATGCCCACACCCATCAAAATGCCTTATTTCGCAGTGATTTATTTAAAAATCGCTTATATGCGATTGGTATTTTAGGTAACTTTTTTGCCCGCTTCGGGGGCAATGCCATGCCTTTTATCATGCCAATCATGCTGCAGGTGGCTTTTGGTTTTGAACCATTTATCACAGGTTTGATGATGATTCCAACTGTGCTTGGTTCTTTGGTATCTAAACCAATTATTCGGCCTTTAATTCAACGTTTTGGCTATCGGCAGTTTTTACTGACTAATACGTTATTGGTCGGTGCCTGTATTGCCAGTTTTTCGCTGACCACTGCTGAAACTGCGACTTGGTTACGTGCCTTACATTTTTTTATATTTGGGGTGCTTAATTCATTGCAGTTTGTGGGTATGAATACCTTTACGCTCAAAGATTTACCTCAACAAGATGCCAGCAGCGGCAATAGTTTTTTATCCATGATTATGATGCTGTCGATGAGTATTGGCGTGGCACTAGCAGGTACTTTGGTGAATATGTTTAGTGCCTATTACGGTGCAGAACAGTTAGTGAGTGCCTTTCATGCCACTTTAATTTGTTTGGGTGTATTAAATATTTTGGCATTTTTAGTGTTTTGGAATATTCCTAAACACACGGCTGTTTAAAACGCCATTACCGAAAGCGCATAGTGCTACACCGCACTGCGCGTTATGATATGACATTGCCCCGCGAAGCTTTTCCAACATGCGCAAACCACCAAATCGAGCTATAAACTCAGCTTTTACACCGCACTATCGTATGATTGCGGTGCTGGGCAGTACTATTTTGGCGGTTTTATTGTATTTGGGTGTGTTGCGCCAACAACCTGCGGCAGCCGAAGAATATCCGATTCAAGGCTTTGATGTGTCACATCATCAAGGCAATATTCAGTGGCAAAAAATTTCCCCACAAAAATATCCCTTTGTCTATTTAAAAGCCACCGAAGGAGGCGATTTTAAAGACCGTAAATTTCAGGATAACTGGCTCAAAGCCCGTGAACATGGTTTTTTGGTCGGCGCCTATCATTTTTATCGCTTATGCCGTGATGGTACAATCCAGGCAGAAAACTTTATTGCAACTGTTCCCAAAAAAACCGACAGTTTGCCCCCCGTGATTGACTTGGAATATGACAGCAACTGCATTAATACCTATAGCAAAGAACAGTTACTGCGCGAAATTCAAATCATGCATGATGCGCTATATCAACATTATGAAAAACAACCGATTTTTTATGTATCTAAAGCCTTTTACAATATGGTATTGACTGAAAGTTTCAAGCAAACACCACTTTGGGTCAGAGAATATCAGGGTAAACCACAATTGGTAGGTCAGCCAAAATGGTTGTTTTGGCAACATACCAATCAGGGTCAAATAAAAGGTATTCACACCCCAGTCGACCTGAATGTTTTTTATGGAAACGCCAAACAATGGCAGCGTTTTTTAACAGACAACGCGATTCAACCCGCTAGACTTGAACCGAACCAAAAAAATAACAAGCTAGCCGTATCACAATAAAAAAATACCGTCATGAAATTGCTTAAAGGACTGCTCTCGCGCTCTGCATTTTTCAGGATTCACGCTGCTTTACCTATTACAACCTGCGGGTAAACTGGAGCAATTTTCCGCATGGCAATATCCAACAAAAACTATAAGTTCTAATTTAAAGGTACATTATTTTGGCGTATCTACCCTATTATTTGATGATGCGAAACTAGAATCTAATTGATGGATTTTTAGTCGCCTCTCTATTTAGACGAAACTGCAGGGACGTTGCGTCCTCATGTTATGACTCCAATCCATTGGGATAAATTTTTCAGCCTTTAGCGCGCCCTAAAGAGTTTTTGCCTCGCATTGCCGACCATAGCCCACGGAGTTTACAGCGTTTGATCGACTATGCAGAACAGCAATCGACACAGGTGATTTTGCTGAATAGCAACACGCCTTATCCGCTTGCTCCGATGCTACAACCGACTTCCTAAACATGCGATACTGTTGAAATCTAAACGCTTCATCTAGTTTGTGCCATGCGGAAAATCATTCATATTGATATGGATGCCTTTTATGCCTCTGTTGAGCTGCGCAGTCGTCCTGAATTGCAGCATTTACCTGTGGTGATTGCTTCGCATCATCCTCGTGCTGTGATTGCTGCGGCATCTTACCCTGCGCGTGAGTTTGGTTTACGTTCTGCCATGTCGATGGCACAAGCCCGCAAACGCTGCCCGCAGGTGGTGGTGCTCGAGCCTAATTTTGCGCTCTATCGTGAGGTTTCCGCACAAATTCATCAGATTTTTCAGCGTTATACACCACTTATTGAACCCTTGTCTTTAGATGAAGCTTATTTAGATGTCACCGAAAATTTACAAGGTATTCCAAGCGCAACTGAAGTCGCAATGCGGATTCGGGCAGATATTTTTCAAAGTACAGGTTTAACGGCCTCGGCAGGTGTCGCACCGAATAAATTTTTAGCCAAAATTGCTTCGGACTGGCATAAACCCAATGGCATTTGCGTGATTAAACCCAGTCAAGTGCAGCAGTTTATTCAGGACTTACCCTTAAAGAAAATTCCAGGCGTAGGTAAAGTCACGCAGGAAAAATTAAAAAGCTTGAATTTAAATACCTTAGGCGATTTGCAACACATTGAAGAAAACCTGTTGATTCATCATTTTGGCAAATATGGAAAACGCCTGTTTTTATTTGCCCAAGGGATTGATGAACGTCCTGTGCAGGCAGAACGTGAGCGCCAGCAAATTTCCAAAGAAATCACCTTTGATGATGACTTAAACTTAGCCGAATGTGCAGCTTACTGGTCTAGCTTGATTGATCAGGTTTGGCACAGTTTAGTGAAAAAACAATATGTTGCACGTGGCGTATCGGCCAAATTGAAACTCAAAAATTTTCAGGTCTTACAACATAGCAAAAGTTTTAAACAGCCACTTGAGAGCAAAAACGATCTTGAAAAAGTCCTGCAACTTTTGCTTCACGAAATGCATATTCCCGCACAGGATCAATTCCGTTTAATTGGGGTCGGTCTGTATCAACTCAGCTCTGCCGATGAACAAGCACAACTGTCTTTACTGTAAATATCACGACTCGTAAATATCACGGATATTAAAGCTATAAACTCGCAGCACGGCATGACAGCCTGCCAAAGCAATGCTTACCGATGAATACTAAAGCTATTTTTGTATAAATTTCAGCCAAAAGAATAAAAATAAGACAATTTACCCTTCACAGTTGTGCTTTTTAGAGTAATCTATGCGCGCGATGTATTTATCCGTACATACGCTGAGATGTCAAAAATCACCATTACTTTTGGCATACTTGTCCTGTGATTGGCGTGACGATCAAATCCGAAGATTACAGGACAACTCTGCGCTTGGCACTTCGCCGCTTTGATACACCGTCTCTCTTTTCCTCGTATTTTCCATTCAACTACTTTTTATTTTAAGTAGACTGCTGCCTGCATATTTTCCACGTGCTTGCCTGCCTCTATAATACCTCACGCTTTTTATACCCAATCGCTTGGCGCGAGGATCACACCCAATGGCTGTTCAACGTCTACATATCCAAAAACGTTATTCTGAAATTGCAATTTCGGGAAATTTAGTCCATTTGGCAGGGCAACTGGCAGAAGACACACAACAAGATATTGAGGGGCAAACCCAACAAACACTTGCCCTGATTGATCGTTTATTGGCAGATGCGGGTACAGATAAAAGCCACATCATGTCGGTAATGATTTTTCTAAAAGACATTGAGCGCGATTATGCCGCAATGAATCAAGTTTGGGATGCTTGGGTGGCAGATATACAAACTTTACCGCGTACCTGCGTAGAAGCCAAGTTATATCATCCTGACGTTTTAGTTGAGATGACTGTGGTTGCAGTCAAACCTGAAGAGCAACCCAACGTATAACAGATGTGATTGGATCAGGAACATACCCAAAAAAATCAGCATGTCATGGCGACATGCTGATTCATGTTGTCTATCTAGTGATTTTAGCGGCAAGCGTTTAGCCTAATACCTTCACTTTATGGCGTACAGAATGCGCTAAAAAATCATACTTCTTTAAGGCAGTATCCAAATCATCTAAATCTGCATAAGATGACGATGACTGCCCAAAAGCTTCGCGTAATTCGTGATATTCAGGCACATCTTCATAACGCAGCACTTTATAACCCGCCAAACGCAGCAATTCATCTTGGTATTGTGCATTGCGGCTACGTTTCAACATCAACAAATCATCTAAAGCCACAATTGCAACGACCTGATGATTGGCATCCAACACCACAAAATCGGCAATCATATTGCGGTATTTATGTCGAGTACGTGAAAATTTCGTGGTCAGCAAGGCATCAAAAGACACATGCGCCAAGATGATATGTTGAGGTAAAATTTCCTGCAAACGTGTATACGTCAGCTGTTCATTTAAGTTAAAAATTGCACGTTGCTTTAGTGCACTGTCCTGAGGTTTTTCTCTATTTTCCAAGCCCTTAACCGCCATCAAGAGAAAGAAAATCAGTATCAAAACCCCAATCAAAATATAAATGGTCATAATTCAATCCTTAAAATCATTTTTTATAGTTGTTTCGGCTTCATGCCGATTTTTTCATCAAATCAGTATATAACACGCTTTTATATTTAAACGTTCCATTTAAAAAACTACATGAAACATTGACAAAACCATCATAGAAACAGAAATTTTGTTTCACAAGCCCGCCTTTTGTCTAAGTGCTGTAGCATCTAAGCGTGTTTTTATCATTAGATACGAATACTGTATAGCATGCAAAAAAATAACAAAGCAATGCTTAACAGATTCGATTGTCGGACAATTCCGATGAAATGAAAAGCAAACAAAAAAGGCGCTGCAGCGCCTTTTGATGGATCTTAACTTCAAGTACTAAGCTTTCGATTTTGGCTTAGATTTTTTGTGTGAAAATGGACGTTTTTCACCTGTTTCACGTGGCGGCAAACCTGTGTGCTGAGTCAATATTTGCCCTTTCTTCGGACGATTACTGTTCTGAGCACGATTACCACTTTGCCCCGTACGTTTTTGTGAATCACCCGCGACAGTCGAGTTTTTCTTACGTGCCGTTTGATACTGTCCATCTGTGCCTTGCGGCTGATAGGTTGGAATCAGGTGCTGTTTAGAGTTTCCGATTAAATCTGCACGCCCCATTTCTTTTAAAGCTTCACGTAGCAACGGCCAGTTATTCGGATCATGGTAACGCAAGAAAGCCTTATGCAAACGACGACGCTTTTCACCTTTTACAATATCTACGTTTTCAGTATAACGCGCCACTTTAGCCAGTGGGTTTTTACCTGTGTAATACATGGTCGAAGCCGTCGCCATTGGCGATGGATAGAAAGTTTGCACCTGATCGGCACGGAAACCATTCTTTTTCAGCCATAAGGCCAAATTCATCATGTCGTAGTCCGTGGTACCCGGATGCGCAGCAATAAAGTACGGAATCAAATATTGCTCTTTACCTGCTTCCTTACTGAAACGATCAAACATCTGTTTGAAGCGATCATAAGTTCCGATGCCCGGTTTCATCATCTTAGATAATGGACCTTTTTCGGTATGTTCAGGCGCAATTTTCAAATAACCGCCCACATGATGCGTCACCAATTCACGTACATATTCAGGGTTCAACACTGCCAAGTCATAACGTAAACCTGAACCAATCAGAATTTTTTTAATACCTTTCAGTTCACGCGCTTTACGATATAACTGGGTTAAAGGTGCATGATCGGTATGTAAGTTTTGACATACGCCCGGGAATACACAAGAGGGTTTACGACAATTCTTTTCAATTTCAGGGTCTTTACAATGCAAACGGTACATATTTGCAGTCGGGCCACCCAAGTCTGAAATAATGCCAGTAAAGCCAGGCGCAGTATCCCGAATTTTTTCCACTTCACGCAAAATGGATTCTTCAGAACGGTTTTGGATAATTCGTCCTTCGTGTTCGGTAATCGAACAGAAAGTACAGCCACCAAAACAACCACGCATGATATTGACCGAAAACTTGATCATATCAAAAGCAGGGAAACGTGCATTGCCATAAGATGGATGCGGCAAACGTGCATACGGTAAATCGAATACATAGTCCATTTCTTCCGTAGTCAACGGAATAGGCGGTGCATTCAACCACACATCACGTTCACCATGCTTTTGCACCAAAGCACGCGCATTGCCTGGGTTGGTTTCTAAATGCAAAATACGGTTAGCATGCGCATACAGCACAGGATCATTCACCACTTCCTCAAAAGAAGGTAAACGAATCACTGCCAATTCACGTGGTGGCAATTTGTGTTTAATCGCTTTAGAAGCAGGCTGTAATTGCACAATCTGGGTATCCGCATCTAGCTGATCGCCTTCACGCACAATTGGATTGCTGACCACATCTTTCTGGAAATTTTGATATTGCGCGAGGTTGTTGCCCTTGTCTTTTTCAATCTCACAACCGTCTAAATCTTCGGTCATCACATAAGGGTTGATGATTGGATCAACACGGCCCACGCTGTCTACATCATTAGATGCAATTTCAACAAATTTGGCTTTAGACGCGCGGTTATGTTTATTAATAATAAATGCTGTACCACGTACATCTGTAATTTCGTGGATTTTTTCGCCTTTGGCCAAACGGTGCATCACTTCAATAATCGAACGCTCACCATTGCCGTACATCAATAAGTCGGCTTTAGAATCCATTAAAATTGAGCGACGAACTTTGTCAGACCAATAGTCATAATGTGCAATACGACGCAACGAGCCTTCAATCCCGCCAAGTAAAACAGGCACATCTGGAAAGGCTTCACGACAACGCTGACAATATACCGTAGCCGCACGGTCAGGACGTTTATTCGGCTGATTGTCTGGTGAATAAGCATCATCAGAACGGATTTTACGGTCTGCGGTATAGCGGTTGATCATCGAGTCCATATTGCCCGCGGTAACACCCCAAGCAATGGTCGGCTTCCCTAGTACCCGAAAAGATTCCACATTGGTCCAGTCTGGTTGGGCGATGATCCCGACACGAAAGCCCTGCGCCTCAAGCACACGACCAATCACGCCCGATACAAAAGAGGGATGATCAATATAAGCATCACCACAAACCAAAATAAAATCGCAGGCATCCCAACCAAGCTGATCCATTTCTTCGCGTGACATCGGCAAAAATGGCGCAGGCTCAAAACATGACGCCCAATATTTGTCGTAATCAAACAACGCTTTGGGTGCGGTCTGAGCAGTATAAGCAGTAGACATGGCTTGCAATTCTCGGCTGGGAAGTGGAAGATCAAAAGTCGATCAAAGATGAAAGCCGACTATTTTAGCATGAATTCCATTCATCTTGCTTGATTAAAAAACACACAAAATCAGCAAACTATTTTTATATCCTAAGTTGGTATCTGAATAAGAAAAGCATAAAGGGATAAGCCTAAAGCAATAATCCTGAATGCTTATCGCAGCGCTGTTGGTTTAATCTTTAAACGCCACGCACCATAAAGCGCCACACCCAAGACTGCAGTCATCACCCATGTCAGACCAGACCAGCCCCATTGTTCCCAAATCAGACCGCTACCACTACCGAGCAAACTCGAACCCATGTAGTAACTAAATAAATATAATGATGATCCCACTGCACGATACTGCAGTGCTTGAATCGACACCCAACTACTGGCAGTAGAATGTGCGGCAAAAAAAGCAAAGGTAAATAGCACCAATGCAGCCAATACGACGGCTAAATGTGCAATCGACATCAACCATAATGCGATCAACATTAGGACAATCACCATAGGCAACACACGTTCACGTCCAATACGATTGCCCCAGCTTGCTGCGCGTGGTGAACTGTAAATACCCGCCAAATAGGCAATTGAAATTACCCCAATCCAAACTTGAGAAAGCTCAAATGGTTTAGCCAATAAATAATAGCTAATGTAATTGAAAATACTAACGAAACAGCCCATCAGCAAAAAGCCCTGTAAAAACAGGATTCTTAATTTACGGTCTGCCAAATTGGCAACAAAAGCATCTCTAAACCGCGAGAAGCGAATCGGATACGCTGTAAAATTTTTCGATGCGGGCAGTAACATATAAAAGGTGATTGCAATCAGTAAGTTCAAACTACCAATAATTAAGGTTGCCGCTTGCCAAGAAATAAAATCGACCAAGACCCCAGCAATTAAACGTCCACCCATGCCACCAATGGCCGTACCCGAAATATACAGCCCCATAGCAAAACCAATATCTTGCTGTCGAATTTCTTCACCAATATAGGTCATGGCGACCGCAGCTACACCACTCACAGCAATGCCAATAAAAATTCGTGTGGTTAAAAAGAATGACCAGATTGGAAGTAAGGCACTCAGAATTAATAAAATGGCAGCTAAAAATAAAGCCAAAACCATAATAGGTTTACGCCCAAAACGATCTGAAATAAAACCTGTGAAAAGCAAACCTATCGCCAAAGCCACAGTAGAAAATGACAGCGGGAAACTACTTTGGGTTGGTGTAACCGTAAAAAAATCGGCCAAAATTGGCATCATCGGTTGCACACAGTACAAGGTCGAAAAAGAAGCGAAACCCGCTAGAAACAACGAAAAAAGAATGGCTTTAAACGGCTTAGTACCATACTGAACATGAGATGCTGCAGCTAAATCAGACATATTTACTCCAATCACGCAATCAGTATACGCCTGTTTATGGACAAAAATAAGCTCGGTATTTTATCGTTTGCTCAAAATCAGCGTCAGTATCATTCATCACTTTGTCAGTTTTTGCTTACATGCACTGAAGCAAAATGAGGCTAGGCAGTATTTTGAGCTTACGGTATTCTTTAAAGCATAAGGAGACAGGATGTTTCCCAAACAGAAAACAACAATAATAGGTTTGAGCACCAGGATCGTGAGGTACGACAGGAGTTATACCTAAACACGAAATACAAAGAAACCCCGTCAGGATGATGGGGTTTCTTTTTATCTGTGTCTTGAGTATATAACTTTATCTATCATCACTTTCTATTTACACACCCCATAATCAAAAAGTCCCCAAACAAGGTTGAGGACTTTTGAACTTAGCACATTACAAGTTTAAGCTTTGGCAGCAACTGCTTTGCCTGCTTTAATTTGCTCAGCTTCATCTTCACTCATAATCAAGGCAACCGCAATTGCAGTGATCAACACTGGCAAACCTACTGCCATAAAGTTGAAGTGTGCAGGTAAATTCATACCCAATAAGCCGCCAATTAAAATTGGACCCACAATCGCACCCATACGACCAATGGCAGATGACCAGCCAATACCTGTTGAGCGTACCGCAAGTGGGTAATATTGTGCCACATAGCTATACAACAACATTTGTGAACCAATAGATGCTGCACCCGCCAAGAATACTAAGATGTAAAGCAAGAATTGATTAGATTGGAAGCCCATGAGGCTCATCACCAATGCACCCATGATTCCCAAGAACATCAATACAGGTTTTAAGTGGAAACGGTCTGCTAAAATACCACCACCCACGATACCAACGACTGCACCTACGTTCATCACCATCATGAACATTAA
The DNA here is from genome assembly GCF_013417365.1 of Acinetobacter sp. YH12252. Classification (NCBI taxonomy): domain Bacteria; kingdom Pseudomonadati; phylum Pseudomonadota; class Gammaproteobacteria; order Moraxellales; family Moraxellaceae; genus Acinetobacter; species Acinetobacter sp. YH12252. The sequence continues at coordinate 1,569 of NZ_VPEA01000004.1, read as the reverse complement.
GCTGTTGTCCATAGAATAGCCTGCCGCCATCATCAGTTTTGGCAACCAGCTGCTGAGTGCATACATGGTTAATAGACAAGTAAAGAACGCTAACCAGAACAATAAAGTATTCACTGCACGACCGCGTTTGAACAAGCTCACCACGTTAGCAGCTTCAGGCACACCAACCTGATACAATTCAAAAGTGGTGTCTTCGGTAATTTTTAAATCTGGTGCTAAACGCGCTACGATTGGACGGGCTTGATCCTGCTTATTTTCTTTGACAATAAAGGTTAAAGATTCTGGCAAGAATTTCCAAATCACAGGCAATAAAAACAATGGGATACCTGCAATAAAGAACATGATTTCCCAGCCAAAACTTGGGGTAAACCATGAGCCAAGTAAGGCTGCCATTACACCACCTACAGCATAACCACTAAACATAGTAGTCACTAAGGTGCTACGCATGGTTTTAGGTGCATATTCAGAAGTTAAGGCCACAAGGTTTGGCATTACACCACCAATGCCTAAACCCGCCAAGAAACGTAAAATTGCAAACTCAGTTGGATTAGAAGCAAAGCCACCTGCAAAGGTTAAACCACTAAACAGAACGATACAGATCATGATGACTTTCTTACGACCAATTTTATCGGCTAAAGAACCAAAAATCATCGCGCCAAACATCATACCTGCCAATGCAGTACTCGCGAGCATCCCCGCCTGAACAGCACTCAAGCCCCACTCATCCATCAATAAGGGTAAAACAACCCCATTAATTGCCAAGTCATAGCCATCAAATAAAATGATCAGTAGACACCATGCCACGACATTGAAATGAAATGGTTTGAATTTTGCGTGATCGATGACATCATTCACGTTAATTGCTTGATGTGCCATTCCTCACCTCCTGTGAGTTTGTGTTTCAGTAAGCTTGAATAGCAATTTTTACAGTGAAGACTTTCATTTTTATCAGTCATCCATGCCCACTTTTGCTACTCAAGTAGATTGTGTAACTTTCACACAAAACACAAAAGATAAAAATTCAACATTAGTCTAAAACCTTTTATTAATTATGGATTTATTATTATTTCAAACACAATAAAATGTGATTATTCTTCTTAAATTTTTCTTTTCTACATAAAAAAACACCCCCAACATTTGTTGAGGGTGTTTGAATAATGAGCTGGCGATGACTTACTCTCACATGGGTAACCCCACACTACCATCAGCGCGAAGAGGTTTCACTTCTGAGTTCGGGAAGGGATCAGGTGGTTCACTCTTGCTATGGTCGCCAGCACAACTGTTTACGGAGACTTGCATTGGTCTTACTCACGATAGTGATGCACTGCGTTTTCCGAATCTGTAACAGATTGGGCTGTATTGGGTCTGAATTTTATTGTTTAGCCTTAACTAAATCAAGGTCAGTCTGAATTGACTGATTGGATTTGAATCGATTGAGCATTCAACCCCAACTGTTTGGGTGTTGTATAGTCAAGCCTCACGAGCAATTAGTATTGGTCAGCTTCACATATCGCTATGCTTCCACATCCAACCTATCAACGTCGTAGTCTTCAACGGCTCTTTAGGAGG
>NZ_VPEA01000046.1:0-1168 GCF_013417365.1 Acinetobacter sp. YH12252 | reverse complement strand
ATTATTATAGAAGCCCCCATGAATAAATCGCTCATCATTTTCGGCATCGTCAACATAACCTCGGACAGTTTCTCCGATGGAGGCCGGTATCTGGCGCCAGACGCAGCCATTGCGCAGGCGCGTAAGCTGATGGCCGAGGGGGCAGATGTGATCGACCTCGGTCCGGCATCCAGCAATCCCGACGCCGCGCCTGTTTCGTCCGACACAGAAATCGCGCGTATCGCGCCGGTGCTGGACGCGCTCAAGGCAGATGGCATTCCCGTCTCGCTCGACAGTTATCAACCCGCGACGCAAGCCTATGCCTTGTCGCGTGGTGTGGCCTATCTCAATGATATTCGCGGTTTTCCAGACGCTGCGTTCTATCCGCAATTGGCGAAATCATCTGCCAAACTCGTCGTTATGCATTCGGTGCAAGACGGGCAGGCAGATCGGCGCGAGGCACCCGCTGGCGACATCATGGATCACATTGCGGCGTTCTTTGACGCGCGCATCGCGGCGCTGACGGGTGCCGGTATCAAACGCAACCGCCTTGTCCTTGATCCCGGCATGGGGTTTTTTCTGGGGGCTGCTCCCGAAACCTCGCTCTCGGTGCTGGCGCGGTTCGATGAATTGCGGCTGCGCTTCGATTTGCCGGTGCTTCTGTCTGTTTCGCGCAAATCCTTTCTGCGCGCGCTCACAGGCCGTGGTCCGGGGGATGTCGGGGCCGCGACACTCGCTGCAGAGCTTGCCGCCGCCGCAGGTGGAGCTGACTTCATCCGCACACACGAGCCGCGCCCCTTGCGCGACGGGCTGGCGGTATTGGCGGCGCTGAAAGAAACCGCAAGAATTCGTTAACTGCACATTCGGGATATTTCTCTATATTCGCGGTTCAGCAGGCATGTCCCCTTTGAGGGCGACCCGACGACAGGATAATCGACCTTATGGTGCGCAAATATTTCGGCACAGACGGTATTCGTGGCAAAGCCAACGAAGGCGCGATGACGGCGGAAACCGCCTTGCGCGTCGGCATGGCGGCTGGCCGTGTCTTTCGTCGCGGTGACCACCGCCATCGTGTCGTGATCGGCAAGGATACGCGCCTGTCGGGCTATATGCTTGAACCCGCGCTCACAGCCGGTTTCACCTCGATGGGCATGGACGTATTCCTTTTTGGCCCGCTGCCGACAACGTA
>NZ_VPEA01000045.1:0-1233 GCF_013417365.1 Acinetobacter sp. YH12252 | reverse complement strand
GACTCGTTCGGGTAATACTCCTAGAGCATTGTCTGCCGTTCCATGAACGGACATGACAAGGCTCTAGGGTGAGTATTTCCTGATCTTCTCCAACTCTCACCATAATGATAATTCACTACTTAGGTTTTTTTATGGAAAAATTAGATATAATTCAACAACTTAAAATTGAAAAAGATAATTTTTTAGATGAAAAACATTTAGATTGGTATGTTTTAACATTCATTAGAAATTATCCTGAATTTCTTGAAAATGATTACAACAATGCAATGACTTTAGCTAAACAACATATTGATGATTATGAACAATTGACACAATACATTGTTGAGCTTAATAATGCGTATCTCAGTGCTAAATCATATCTAGGCATTGAGTAGAAACTTTTGCTTAATAGCCATCATTGCGGGATGAAGTTTTTATTTACTCTGGTCACACAACGCTGACACAAATCCTTTTGAGTGTTTGACATAGAAAGGTACTAAAAAGCCTATTACGGGGGCTTTTTTTTTGCCTGTTTCTTGAGAAACGCGGAAGCGTGCATTCTGAAAATTCTGCTAAAGATTACTTATATAATCTTTAGTTCCACTGGAGAACATTCTCTCCAGTAGTCACAGAGGGGGCGGAGTTGCCCCCGACTGCATGGATTTTGCTCTAAAACCTTTTTTTCTCTGATTACAGCTCCCTTTTGCCCTAGATCGGTAAGAATTAGCGAATGCGACACAAAAGCCGATTGTAAGGAAGGAGGAGGAGTTTCGACGACGACGCCCGCACTATTGGCGCGTGTCCACTTATTTAATAGTGGACTCTACTCCACGTGATGGAGTTTTTATAACCAATTTCGGCTTTCTTATTTTCCCCTCGCTTTCCGATTATTTCCCCCTTGGGGAATTAATCAGAACCTTAGCGAGCGAAAAATAAAAACCCGACCATATTGAATATGATCGGGTTTCGTTTTATATTCGATGCACGGTTATTAATTCCTGGCAGAATTAATAACGAAAGTTATGTGAGTTAACGCTCGACATAAGATTCAAGATAAATCCTCGTGCTGTAAATCCATTATAACGGCTCTTGGTTTAAAATAAATCCCTCTTTCGTTCTTAATTGCTTCAGATAGTTAATTTCCGTCCTTTTTGTGGGTGGAAGGCTTGGTGACGCCAGCGCAAAATTGATTAAGTCTGTTACTGGGGTATCTGAACAAAGCAGACAACGGCATGAGTAGTCATAAAACGCTGA
>NZ_VPEA01000044.1:0-1237 GCF_013417365.1 Acinetobacter sp. YH12252 | reverse complement strand
GGACAAGCATCGTCATTTTATTATGGTCAGCCTCAGGGTGAAGTGTGTCTAATCAACAGGGTTTTCGGTCTCTAAGCACTTTTTAAAGGGAACATCATCGACTCAAATCTCTATTTGCAACAGTGCCGTCAAATTAACGAACACACGGATATTATTGCTGAATATGAGCAACACAAGCAAGGTCGCACTATTACAGGATTTACCTTTAAATTTAAACAAAGAACCAAGCCCAAAACGGTAAAAGCTGAAAAGACAGAGCGTGATCCACATACAGTAGATATGTTTATAACCATGACCGATAATCAACGCTTTGCCTTCGCTAAAAAAATATCTCAATTACATGAGGCATCGTATTTGGCACAAGGGCAAGCAGGTCGAAGTTACGATGTGTTTGCTGAACAAATTGCTGAAGCATTATTAGATAGTGAAAAGCAGAAAGTATATTTACCCTTCTTATCGAAATTAGGGTTTAAATTTTAAGATTTTTATTCGCTGTTTACAGGTTGTGGTAGAAGTAGTCCTTGATATCAAAAACAAAAATTATTTTAAGGGAATAAAGGCTTCTGACTATCACCAAATGATAAGTTATCTGAGTTCTATTCAGTGAAAAACTGCTATATTAGGGGTCAGCACAGAAAACGGAAATTATAGGGCGGTAAGTACATTTATTTACTTCTATGTAGTTGTTATTTAAGAACTTCGTTAAAAATCTTTCAATTAAATTGCATGTTGCCAATCTCTAGCAGACAGGCAAAGCATAAAAATATAAATCTTTGATTTTAATAAATTAATTAGTCGACAAAATTCCTTGTCGTACTATTTTCTCCAAATTCTGGGGTAACCCCTATCAAATCAAAAACTCGATGATATGCGTCATTTAGTTGATCAAATACCTTCTTACGGCAGTCAATCTATACCTAAAATAAACGATCCTAGTTGGGAGGGGTTATTAGATGATCGGAGAATATCTTGGAATATGAACGACATCACCATAATAGAAAGGCTAGTACTTATTTATTATACTTTTAGTATGAAGGTTCTTAGTGTTTTCAATCAAGAATTTGCAGAGAGAGGAGTTTCTTTTTCATACTCTGATTAGTATGCCTATGGCAAACAGAGGTGGTTCCACTTGTTTGAACAACTAAAAGCGTATTTATAAGTGATATTCCGCTCTAGTTAAGCCACCTTGTTTTGTTGGGGTAGCTGATCATAGTAAAACTCATTTGGTGTCATTTTG
>NZ_VPEA01000043.1:0-1289 GCF_013417365.1 Acinetobacter sp. YH12252 | reverse complement strand
CAAACAGAGGTGGTTCCACTTGTTTGAACAACTAAAAGCGTATTTATAAGTGATATTCCGCTCTAGTTAAGCCACCTTGTTTTGTTGGGGTAGCTGATCATAGTAAAACTCATTTGGTGTCATTTTGTCTAGACTCGAATGAGGTCGTTTCAGATTATAAAACTCAAAATATGCACTCAATTGCTTTTTCGCATCTGTGACACTGCTATAAGCTTTGAGATACACCTCTTCATATTTAACGCTCCGCCATAATCGTTCAACCATCACATTATCTACCCATCGACCTTTACCATCCATACTGATTTGAATGCCATTTGATTTCAATACATCAATAAATGCATCACTGGTGAACTGACTGCCTTGGTCTGTATTCAATATTTCAGGTGATCCATATTTTTCAATCGCTTCATTTAAAGCCGAAATACAAAAATCCACCTCCATACTAATCGATACCCTATGCGCAAGTACCTTGCGGCTATGCCAATCAATCACAGCACATAAATAAACAAAGCCTTTTGCCATAGGGATATACGTTATATCAGTAGACCACACTTGATTACTGCGCTGAATAGCCAATCCTTTGAGCAGATATGGATATTTACGGTGAGCTTGATTAGCCTGGCTTAAATTTGGTTTGCAATATAACGCCTGAATACCCATTTTCTTCATTAAAGTACGTGTATGACGTCGTCCTATATGATGCCCTTGACGATTCAACAAATCACGCATCATACGACTGCCTGCAAAAGGATATTGCATATGTAATTCATCAATACATCGCATCAGCTTCAGATCTGATGAGCTAACAGGTTTTGGGCGATAATAATAACAACCACGAGAGACTTTCAGTAACTTAGCTTGTTTAGATACTGAAATCTGAAGTGAGTGATCGATTAACTTTTGTGGTTGAAGCGGCCCAGTTTCTTCAACACACCTTCTAAAAAATCAATTTCTAATGCCTGCTCACCGATTTTTGCATGTAACTTTTTAAGATCAATGGGAGGTTCTGATGGAGCTTTTGATTGATCGAAAGCTTGTGAGGAAGCTGAGATCAATTGATTTTTCCAGTCAATAATTTGGTTTTGATGAACATCAAACTCAGAACTCAATTCAGCAAGTGTTTTTTCTGCTTTGATCGCAGCAAGTGCTACCTTAGCCTTAAAGTCGTTTGAATGATTTCTTCTTGGTCTACGTGCCATAAAATACTCCATATATTGATGTTTATAACATCATTTGAGGAGCAGAGTATCACTTATAGGAGTTGTTCAAATTTCCGGATCCATCTCTAA
>NZ_VPEA01000042.1:0-1411 GCF_013417365.1 Acinetobacter sp. YH12252 | reverse complement strand
ACGTATAGGAAGAATAAACGCCCTTTTCACCCAAGTCCAACAGCTTTGGACCGCAGTTGACTCTTTCGACACCCCTGCGATGCAACCCAATCCGGCTGACGGGGAGCCAGCAACGCTGAAAATTTACCCTCCTCTTTCCCACTAGCGGCTCCTTTTCCGACAACCAGCACGGCGGATCCCTGCCGCGGCGCTGTGAACGCAGCATTTTGATTGGTATCGTTGGCCTTCAGGCTCGTCAGTCAAACAGACCCAGGAGCAGCTCAGCCGGTGGCGCCCGGCTTTCGGGTAACGCCCTGGTCCCGCTGGTTTCGGCTTTGTGCTTCAGGTGATCAAGGATCTGCTTGATCACTATAGGGTCTTCAATGCAGGCGATGACTTTCATGGCGCCGCCGCAGCCGCTGCAGGTCTCGATGTCGATATTGAAAACACGCTTGAGCCGTTGCGCCCATGTCATCGACGCTCGCCGTTGTGCTGGTGTTGCCGGTTCATCAGCCACCCTGACCTTGTTGCCCCTGCCCCGTTTTGCCGGCGTGACCAACGCCCGGTGCCGACTGTTGGGTGCGAACACCCCGTGGAAGCGGGTTAGGTTGACTCTGGGCTTCGGTACCAGGGCGGCCAGCCTTGCAATGAAATCCAATGGTTCGAAAATGACGTGCGTGGTGCCGTCCCGGTACGGCGTCTTGAGCTGGTAGCGCACGTTGCCGCCTCGTGTTAACGACAGCCGCTTCTCGGATACCGCCGGGCGGCTGATGTACCGGCACAGCCGTTCGAGCTTCTTGCGTTCATCGGCCCTGGCCGCCACGCCGGCGTGCAGGCTGGACCCGGCTACCTTGCCAATCCCGTCACCGAACGGATCACCACTGGTCGGCAGAGTTTGCAAAGTGAACACCTTTCGCCCCGCCTGTGAACCGACAGCGATACGGTAAGTGATCGAGTGCCCCAGCAGGGGTGTCATCGGGTCGTCATCCACCGCATCCGAGGCCAGATAGCTGTTTTCGACATCCCGTTCCAGCAGGCCTTGCCGTTCCAGATAGCGACCCACCCGGTGGGCGATGGTGTGCGTCAGCTGGGTGAGCTCTGGGCTGGTCGGCGCCTTGACCCAGCGGAAACGCGCTGAGCCGTGGGATTGCTCGACATACACACCGTCGAGAAACAGCATGTGGAAGTGAACATTCAGATTGAGCGCCGATCCAAAACGCTGGATCAGGGTGACCGCGCCCGTCTTGGCCACTTGGTGGGTATGGCCCGCTTTCTTGACCAGGTGCGTGGCAATGACGCGGTAAACGATGCCCAGCACCCACCCCATGATCTCGGGCCGGCTGGCAAACAGGAAACGCAGCTGAAACGGGAAGCTCAACACCCACTGACGCATGGGTTGTTCAGGCAGTACTTCATCAACCAGCAAGGCGGC
>NZ_VPEA01000041.1:0-1471 GCF_013417365.1 Acinetobacter sp. YH12252 | reverse complement strand
CAACCCCAACTGTTTGGGTGTTGTATAGTCAAGCCTCACGAGCAATTAGTATTGGTCAGCTTCACATATCGCTATGCTTCCACATCCAACCTATCAACGTCGTAGTCTTCAACGGCTCTTTAGGAGGCATAAAGCCTCGGGGAAATCTTATCTTGAGGTAGGCTTCCCGCTTAGATGCTTTCAGCGGTTATCCCTTCCGAACATAGCTACCCGGCGATGCGACTGGCGTCACAACCGGTACACCAGAGGTTCGTCCACTCTGGTCCTCTCGTACTAGGAGCAGATCCTCTCAAATTTCCAGCGCCCACGGTAGATAGGGACCGAACTGTCTCACGACGTTCTAAACCCAGCTCGCGTACCTCTTTAAATGGCGAACAGCCATACCCTTGGGACCTGCTTCAGCCCCAGGATGAGATGAGCCGACATCGAGGTGCCAAACACCGCCGTCGATATGAACTCTTGGGCGGTATCAGCCTGTTATCCCCAGAGTACCTTTTATCCGTTGAGCGATGGCCCTTCCATACAGAACCACCGGATCACTAAGACCTACTTTCGTACCTGCTCGACTTGTGGGTCTCGCAGTTAAGCGCGCTTTTGCCTTTATACTCTACGCGTGATTTCCGACCACGCTGAGCGCACCTTCGTACTCCTCCGTTACTCTTTAGGAGGAGACCGCCCCAGTCAAACTACCCACCAGACATGGTCCTCGTCCCGGATAACGGGACAGAGTTAGAACCTCAACATTACCAGGGTGGTATTTCAAGGACGGCTCCACTCGGACTAGCGTCCAAGTTTCAAAGCCTCCCACCTATCCTACACAAGTAAGGTCAAAGTTCAATGTCAAGCTGCAGTAAAGGTTCACGGGGTCTTTCCGTCTAGCCGCGGGTACACCGCATCTTCACGGCGAATTCGATTTCACTGAGCCTCTGCTGGAGACAGCGCCGCCATCATTATGCCATTCGTGCAGGTCGGAACTTACCCGACAAGGAATTTCGCTACCTTAGGACCGTTATAGTTACGGCCGCCGTTTACTGGGGCTTCGATCAAGAGCTTCGCTTACGCTAACCCCATCAATTAACCTTCCAGCACCGGGCAGGCATCACACCCTATACGTCCACTTTCGTGTTTGCAGAGTGCTATGTTTTTAATAAACAGTTGCAGCGGCCTGGTTTCTGAGGCTGTCGACAGCTCAAGGAGCGAGTCCTATCACCATCAACAGCGTACCTTCTCCCGAAGTTACGGTACCATTTTGCCTAGTTCCTTCAGCAGAGTTCTCTCAAGCGCTTTGGTCTACTCGACCTGACCACCTGTGTCGGTTTCGGGTACGATTCCAGTGTAACTGAAGCTTAGAGACTTTTCCTGGAAGCAGGGTATCAGCCACTTCACTGTACAAGTACAGCTTGCTATCAGATCTCAGCATAGAGCACCCCGGATTTGCCTAAGATGCATGCCTACTTCCTTTCACCTGGAC
>NZ_VPEA01000040.1:0-1482 GCF_013417365.1 Acinetobacter sp. YH12252 | reverse complement strand
TGTTATTCACCAATTAAAATGTCTATGCGATAAACCATTTAAAATGTCCTGTTTTTAACTGCAAGAGTCAAGAACAGGATTTAAATTTCTTTGTTCATTGCTAGCTTTCTGAGCTTTACGACTCGGCATACTTTTCTTGGCACGGGAACGTTTATTCTGTTTTTCCAACTCTTCATGCTGTTGTTGGATATGGGCCAGAACTGCGCCTAACCGTTTATTCTCAACCACTTCATTCTGCTGCAGTCCAGTCAGTTTATTGAAGATACTGTAGTTGATCTTCCGTCCTTCATACATGATCGCAACAGTGCCATCCGGGTACTCCAGAAATGAAATGTATTGTCCAACTAATTTCTGGTTCAATTCAGTCGGTTCAAGCATATAAATACATTTGTCATACGTCAGGGTTAGATTCTTGGTGACCTTACGTGGTTCCTGCCAGGTAAAAATATCATCCAGTTCAAGATCAGATTCGGTTAATGGTCGATGTAAATTCTTTGAGTTACGCGCACACTTGGCGAACTTCTGATTGAACTGCTCAATGAAGCAGGGTAGCCAAGCATTGGCTTCAGCAATCGAACTGATGCCTTCCAGACGCATCTCTTTGATCAGACGATCCTGAAGTGTCCTGTTAGCACGTTCCACACGTCCTTTGGCCTGTGGTGAGTTGGCAAAAATAATATCGATGTTTAACTCATTCAGAATCCGCCCAAATTGCGTGATCTTGCTGTCTTGGCTCGATTTCTGATTCACTCGGAATACTGAGTGTTTATCGCTATAAAAGGCCAAAGGCTTGCCATATTGCTTAATGTAGGCTCTCGTGGAAAGCATATAGTCGAAGGTCGTTTCAGCCTCACAAAAGCGCAGATGCAACAGCTTTCCAGTGGCGTCATCGATATAAACCAGCAAACAGCATTTGGCGGATCGTCCTTCAAACCAGTCATGATAGGAGCCATCAATCTGGATCAGTTCACCGAAGCAATCACGGTTATATCTAGGCTGATATGGACGTTTCAGACGCTTGGATCGCGGAATCCAGAGCTCATTGGCAGTCATCCAGCGACGAACTGTTTCCACAGGAATATTCAGCTCAAACATGCTGCTGAGCTTCTCATGCGCCAAGGTGGGCCCAAAGCCCAGCAGATGTTCAGAAATAATGGAAAGGCACTTTGCTTTTAACAAGTCATCATGGCGACGATGGCCAGGTTGACCACGACTGGCATGAGCCAGACCTGAAACACCATCTTGATTGAGCTTCTGCAATAACCGGGTAATTTGACGGGTGGAAAGATTCAGGATTTCAGCAGCACGGACTTGGGTAATACGATGATCTCGAACGTCTTGCAGAACCGCAAGACGTTGAATTTCTTTGTCAGACATAGTGATCAGCATCTATATTTCATATCCAGTCCATGATGGTTAAATCATCATAAACTAGACATTTTTATTGGTGAGAATACAGACACTTTAAATGGGTTCTAACAT
>NZ_VPEA01000039.1:0-1528 GCF_013417365.1 Acinetobacter sp. YH12252 | reverse complement strand
TCAGATAGTTAATTTCCGTCCTTTTTGTGGGTGGAAGGCTTGGTGACGCCAGCGCAAAATTGATTAAGTCTGTTACTGGGGTATCTGAACAAAGCAGACAACGGCATGAGTAGTCATAAAACGCTGATCGTGAGTATATTGGGGTAATCCCTTGCGGTGATCATTTAAAAGCGTTTATAGGCGGTTTTGGACGTGTTCAGGGGGTGACGTAAGCCCTAACCAAAACAAGCGCAGCATTACGCTGTGATGCGCTCCTGTGAAACGATGGCTCGGCTCCGTAGTGATGCTTTGACTCGTTCGGGTAATACTCCTAGAGCATTGTCTGCCGTTCCATGAACGGACATGACAAGGCTCTAGGGTGAGTATTTCCTGATCTTCTCCAACTCTCACCATAATGATAATTCACTACTTAGGTTTGCTTATGGAAAAAATAGATATAATTCAAAAACTTAAAATTGAAAAAGATAACTTTTTAGATGAAAAACATTTAGATTGGTATGTCTTAACATTCATTAGAAATTATCCTGAATTTCTTGAAAATGATTACAACAATGCAATGACTTTAGCTAAACAACACATTGATGATTATGAACAATTGACACAATACATTGTTGAGCTTAATAATGCGTATCTCAGTGCTAAATCATATCTAGGCATTGAGTAGAAACTTTTGCTTAACAGCCATCATTGCGGGATGAAGTTTTTATTTGCTCTGGTCACACAACGCTGACAAAAATCCTTTTGAGTGTTTGACATAGAAAGGTACTAAAAAGCCTATTACGGGGGCTTTTTTTTTGCCTGTTTCTTGAGAAACGCGTAAGCGTGCATTCCTGAAAATTCTCTCCAGTAGTAACCGAGGGGGCGGAGTTGCCCCCGACTGCATGGATTCTGCTCTAAAAACCTCTTTTCCCTGATTACAAGCTCCCCTTAGCACCTAAGCGGGAGTTTTTAGCCATCCCGAATGGGGGGCGACACGTTTTTATATAGAATGAATTAAGCGCTGAACGAGGACGGTGGCGTGGCGAGGGCACGCAGCACGCACCGCCCGCAGTAGGCGCAATAATTTAATCCTTTAATCCACTTATTTAATAGTGGACTTTACTCTATGGGGTGGAGTTTTTATAACCTATTTCGGCTTTCTTATTTTCCCCTCGCTTTCCGATTATTTCCCCCCTGGGGAATTAATCAGAACCTTAGCGAGCGAAAAATAAAAACCCGACCATATTGAATATGATCGGGTTTCGTTTTATATTCGATGCACGGTTATTAATTCTTTGCGGGAATTAATAACGAAAGTTATGTGATCTGACAATCGACATAAGATTCAAGATAAAATCTCCGTGCTGTTTAATTATAACGACACTAGATTTAAAATAAATCCCTCTTTCGTTCTTAATTGCCTCAGATAGTTAATTTCCGTCCTTTTTGTGGGTGGAAGGCTTGGTGACGCCAGCGCAAAATTGATTAAGTCTGTTACTGGGGTATCTGAACAAAGCAGACAACGGCATGAGTAGTCATAAAACGCTGA